>PMMB01000065.1:0-4283 GCA_003165495.1 Gammaproteobacteria bacterium
TGCACTCCATCGTAGTAGCACTCGGGCCAGCCGTAGTCCCCGCCCTGCGTCAACAGCAGCAACTCTTCAGCCGGTTGCGTGGCTTCCTCCTCGAGTTTGTAAAGATCCGGCCAATTCGTGCGTAACTGATCGCGCCCGTGCTGCGTGACGAACATATGATGTCCATTCGGGTCGATGGCGAAGCCTTCGGCATTGCGTATGCCGGTCGCGAATCGCTCGGCCGGTGAGAATGCTTGATTCGTTTTATTCGCGTCATAGCGCCAGATGCCGCCACGCGTCTCGAGTTCAGTACACGGCTCGATGCCAGGCGATTTCGGCGTGCGATTTTGCACTTGGCAGGCATTGGTCGCGGTGGCGACGTCGACGTACAGTGACCCGTCGGCATCGATCGCGAACGGATGCATGGGATGATCGCCGCCCAGCGGCAATCCCGACACGATCGTCACCGCCGGTCCCTGGGGGACGATCGAGCCGGCCGGCGGCGGATAGCGCACGATCTTATCGTTGATCTCGGCGAACAACGCACCCTGATACAGGCCGATGCCCGTACCTCCTGCCCCACCGCTCTGCACCGTTTCGCCGAAACGCTGATTCACGTTGGCCTTCCCCGCACCAGTGGTGTCTTGCAGAGCGACCAAAAATCCTCCGACATGCGGCGTGTCGTTGCCGTAATAGCGACCGGACCATGTGTTGACGTAAACGACCCCGTTCGGCGCGACCACCAAGTGGCGAGCATGTCCGATACCGTCAGCGAACACGGTCGCGCAAAACCCAGCCGGCAACTTCAGCCCGCTGTCATTGTCCGGACACGCATAGCTGGCAGCGTGTGCGTTGGGTTTGGCCGCAGTTTGAGCCGATGCCGCCGAGCTGCCCATAAACAATGCGCCGAGCAAGGCGATAACAGACGATAGGCTTCTACCCGGGTGGGATACATTCATTGGTTAATCTCCTAGGATTGATAACACAATCCCACATGGGCCGATCGAAAAATCTGCAGTGGTGAAAACAGATACCATGGCCGACAATGGAATCAATTTCGCAACGGTTACAATTGAAATACTGCGATCGGTGCACACCATCGTCACACATGCTCCCAATCATTGTGCTGGTTGGACAGATATTGCCTTAGGCGACTCTTGCGGATATGGTCCTTGCACATGATTCCGCTGGATTCGATAGAATGACGCCCGCCGGCCAGGATCTAGTGGCGGAGTTCTATTTGGGAATTTCACGTTCCCCGGAAAATGGGAGATGCCGATGAATGAAGAAGCCTTTAACCTCAGCATACGCAAGTTCCTAAAAACGGTCGGCGTCAATTCGCAGCGCGAGATTGAGCACGCCGTAGCCAACGCCATAGCCGCCGGGACCATCGCAGGCACAGAATCGTTTCCCGCAAAAATGACGCTGGAGGTTGGGAAGCTCAAGATAAAATTTGAGTTTAGTGGCGAGATCACGCTGCAGTAAACGTCTGAAAACAGTCTCTGGCATCGCAACCGCCCTAATGGTCGCGACTCTTTCCGGATGCGCTTCGTCTCAGGTCGCGATGGTTGGCCAAGCACGACCGGCGATATCCCCGGATCGCGTGCAGATTTATCTGCAGCCGCCCGAAACCCCGTACGACCAGATCGCAAACCTCACCGCATCAAGCGGCGGATCTCTTGCGATCTCCGGGGCGGCAAAAATAGACAAAGTAATTGAGCGCCTCAAGAAAGAAGCGGCGAAACTCGGTGCGAACGGCATTCTGCTCCACGGTGTGGGAGATCAAGCGGCCGCATCGGTTGGCGCCGGAGTCAGCACTGAAACGAACTCCCCGCATTCACCGTATGGTCTTGGCTTCGGTGCCTCGGCATTCTTCTTTCAGAAATCAGGAGACGGGGTTGCTATATACGTTGAGCTCAAATAGAGAGAGTCAATCTCGCGGCTTAACGATCCGGCACCGTTGCGTAAACTCGCGCCGCTCGGATTCGGTATCCAGTTCCGTTGCGAGACGGCCGATGAGATCGTCGACACCGGCGGCACGCGACGCGGCGGTTTTCACCAAGTGTTTGGCGAGCGGCCCGATGTATCCGGCCAACTGTCGCTCGACATGCTGCAGATTCGCGGCATCGAAAGCGTGGGCGCTCGCACCGGCCGCGGTGGTGTGCGCGGGAAGGGACTGCGGGGCCGGCTCGGCAGCGAACTGCGTCTTGAGATAGTTACACAGCCGAGCGTAGTGCGGCTCTCGAGGCGGCGGAAAGGCATCCAGCCAATGCTGCGCGCTCAAGAAAAACTCCAGACTCTTGGACGGCAGCACTTCTTCTATGCGAAACGGCAGGATGCTCAGCTGCTTGTGGACCGCCCTTTCCACTTCACGGCGCACCTGTGGCGACAGATTGCTGCTGGCGGAAAACACCAAAATCATCGCGCGTGCCGAGGAAATGGCATCCATGATTTCCGCCGCCCAATCCGCCGACGGCGCGATATCGCGCGGCGCGATCCAGCAATTGATGCCCTGCCCTTCGAGTCGTGCGACCAGTTCGAAGGCGCAGTCACGATCGGGCTGGGAGTAGCTGATGAATACGTCGCGCGCCATCGGCTACTTCTCGAGCAACCGCAGCGCCTTTTCGAGGCTCGTGCGCATGCGATTGAAGGAGCGGGTCACCGAGGCGATTTCCTTGGCGCCCCGTCGCGGAAAATCCTCCGCCGACATATCCCCGAGGCTCAGGCGATCCGCGACCCGCGCGATCTGGCTGACCGGTCGCACCACCAGCAAGTAGAGCACCGCATTGACCACCAGAAACACAGCGGCAAATACGGCGATCAACGAAATCATGAAGGCGCGAAACGCCCTGTCGGCGTTCGCCGTTGCACGTGCAAACGGCACCGAAACAACCTGGGCACCCACGACTTCGTCGGGCTGCCAACCAAAACCGTTATCGCCGCCATAACGCGCAATCAGAGTTCGCGGTGCGATCGATGGCGTACTGTGGCAGGGAGAACACCCCGCCTCGTTGCGGATCGGCCGCGCCAGGTAGAGCGATTTCCCCATCGGTGTGTCGCGCACCCCGACCACCTCTCGAGCGTGTGCATCGTTCCTGAATCGTTGGATGATGTCGCCCTCCCAGTCCGCGGCGCGATCGCGTGGATTCATCGGGTTGAGCGTCGCCTCCTTGTAGGTGTACTCGGGATTCCGCTCGCGAAGCCGCAGGAAATTCTGGGTCGCCGCATAGAAAGGCACGCTTTGCGGTGGAAATTCATTCTGAATTCGCCCGCTGAGCAACGGCACGATCTCGTTGGCCGTGTAGTCGCGAATGGCCAGGGCACTGTCCATCATCAGACCCGCCTCGGCGAATACTTCTCGCTGCGCATTGGCTTCGAGAAGCGTCCGGCAGGCGTAACCCGCAATCAATGCTGCGGCAAGGAACACCGCGCCGAGCGTCAGGTTGATTCGAATCAACAAACTCATGTAGTAACCGCGCAGTTAGCTGAAAATCCCGAGGGTTTACGTTCAGAAACGGGTTTGGAGCGTGTCGCAGGGCGACATTATTTCTAATATAGTAGATGATTTGGCTCGATAACTCACGTAACTACACACGTTTGCCAGCCGTAGGAAACCCTCGAATGCGCGAGATCGTCAACGTAGATCCCCTTGGGATCGACAAGGTCCTATATGATTTCGTCAGCGACGAAGCCATGCCGGGCACCGGGGTCCAAGCGCGGCTTTTTTGGAGCGGATTTGCGGCGCTCGTACGAACCTTGGCGCCGCGAAACGCCACATTGCTGCGGCGACGCGACGAATTGCAGTCAAAAATTGATGCCTGGCACCGCCAATATCCGGGCGCGGCCTTCGATCGCCTGCGCTACAAAGCGTACCTGCTCGAGATCGGCTATCTGATGCCCGAGAAGCAGCCGTTCGCCATCGATACCGCCAATGTCGACGCGGAGATCGCGCAAATCGCTGGGCCTCAATTGGTGGTACCGGTCAGCAATGCGCGCTACGCTCTGAATGCAGCCAATGCACGGTGGGGCAGCCTCTACGATGCTCTCTATGGCACCGACGCCATACCGGAGGATGGCGCGGCCCGCACCGGAAGTTACAATCCGCAACGCGGCGCAAGGGTCGTAGCCTTCGCCCGGGATTTCTTGGACGAGCACTTTGCGCTTGCCGACGGCTCGCATCACGATGCGGCGGCCTACCGCCTCGCCCCACAGGGACTCAACGTCCAGTTGAAAAGCGGCAGCGTGACTCGCTTGAAGGATGCCGCGGCATTCCGCGGCTATCAAGGAGACAGCAGCTCTCCGAA
>PMMB01000065.1:4299-4442 GCA_003165495.1 Gammaproteobacteria bacterium
GAGGATCTCGCCGGCATCAGCGATGTGCTGCTGGAATCCGCGATCACCACCATTCAAGACTGCGAGGATTCGGTCGCCGCGGTTGACGCTGTGGACAAAGTCCAGCTCTATCGAAACTGGCTGGGACTGATGAACGGCAGCCT
>PMMB01000065.1:4482-5717 GCA_003165495.1 Gammaproteobacteria bacterium
GTGCGCAACGTCGGCCACCACATGATGTCCGACGCCGTGACCCTGGACGGTAAACCCATACCGGAAACGTTCATAGATGCGGTGGTGACCGCGCTCATTGCTTTGCATGACTTGCGCGGTGCGGGTGCGCGGCGCAATTCGCGGTCTGGATCGGTCTACGTCGTCAAGCCCAAAATGCACGGACCTGACGAGGTCGCCTTCGCCGATGAATTATTCAGCGCCGTCGAAGAACTGTTGGATCTGGCGCAAAACACCCTGAAAATCGGCATCATGGACGAAGAACGGCGCACCAGCGTCAACCTTGCGGAGTGCATTCGCGCAGCGCGACACCGCGTGGTGTTCATCAACACCGGCTTCCTGGATCGCACCGGCGATGAAATTCACACCTCGATGGAGGCGGCGGCCGTTCTGCGCAAGAGTGAACTCAAGAAGGCCGTGTGGCTCGACGCCTATGAGCGGCACAACGTCGATGTCGGACTTGCCTGCGGCCTGCGCGGCAGGGCACAGATCGGCAAGGGTATGTGGGCGATGCCGGACCTCATGGCCGACATGCTCAAAACCAAGATTGCGCAGCCGCAAGCCGGGGCAAACACCGCCTGGGTGCCTTCTCCGACTGCTGCCACCTTGCATGCCTTGCACTATCACAAAGTGAACGTCGCGCAAGTGCAAACGCAGCTCGCAAGCCGGCCGCGCGCCTCGCTCGATGACATTTTGACGCCGCCTCTTGCCGCAGCTCCCCGGTGGAGCTCGGCCGACATCGACGAAGAGATCAACAACAATGCGCAGAGCATTCTAGGTTATGTGGTGCGCTGGATCGATTCCGGGGTCGGCTGCTCGAAAGTGCCGGATTATTACAACGTCGCACTGATGGAAGATCGCGCGACGCTGCGCATCTCCAGCCAACACGTCGCCAACTGGCTGCACCAGGGCATCTGCTCACCGGAACAGGTGATGCAGGCGCTACGCCGCATGGCAGTTGTAGTCGACCGACAAAACGCCTCCGATCCTGCGTATCGCCGGCTCGCCGACGATCCCGAACACAATATCGCGTTCATGGCCGCGTGCGATTTGGTATTCAAGGGCCGGGAACAGCCCAACGGCTACACCGAAGCGATTCTGCACGCGCGCAGGAAGGAGCGACAGGCGCGCTAGCCCGATCCGCACTCAATGCAATTTCATCGGAGTATCGGGGTTTCCACCGCGCGTGGCCGCTGGGCATACCATGCGAGCAACAG
>PMMB01000209.1 GCA_003165495.1 Gammaproteobacteria bacterium
CGCTCGCCGCAAAATAGCCGCCGATGCTGCCGATGCCGCCAACGAGCACCAGGCACCAGCCACGGTGCTTCGTCGGCATGATTTCCGCCAGCAACGCATAGGCAACCGGCAGCAACCCGCCGGCGGCGGCGCCCATCATGAAACACATTCCGACATTCCACCAGAACGAAGGCATTGCGCCGCAAATCGACGTCCCGACAAACATGACGGATGACAGCAGAATCGAAGCACGCCGGCCGTAAAGGTCCGCCAGCGCACCCCAGACGAAGGATCCGGCGGCAGTGCCGAATAGCGCGGACAGCGGCAGCAAGGCGACCGTGGCGCGATCCACTCCGTATTCCGATCGCATCCCCGGTGTCACGAACCCGAGGCTGGCGGGTTTCATGATGTCGATGACGAGCGCAACCGCCAGGACACCCATCAGCTTCCAATGTGCGGCGGTAAGCGGTGCATCTTCCGGTGGCGCGATCGAGTAATACTCGCTGACGCTGGGTTGGCGAATCGGCAGCAAGCCGTAGGCCGCGGCCACGATTCCAAGGACGATCAGCAGCATGCCGAGCAACATAGCGGCATCCATGGGCATGCCGGACATGTTGAAGCCGGTGTTCCGGGCCATCCAAAACATCGGTAAATGCAGAACGACGCCGACACTGACCACCGCGGAGCCGATCCAAAAAGCGAACGCGTTTCGGCGCTGCGAAAAGTGCAACGATCTGCTGCTCGGATTCACGAACGACACGAATCGTGGGAGTACATACGACACTATATCGTTTATGCGGGGATTGTCGCCACGTCAAGGGGCCGTTTACCTCTTTAGGTACCCACCGCGGCCCGCGCGAATGACGAGCAGGCTGCTCAGGAAATATACCAAAGCGGCGGCTGTCGCCGAGGGCAATGAGGCCGTCATATAAGGGTACAGCGTTGTGGACTCGTAACTGAGCGGATTGAGAAAAGCGACGTAGGTAAAGCAACCGGCGGCCAGAGCGATCATTGCGGCCGGATTGATGCCTCGCCAGAAGTAATACGGCCGTTCCGGCGCGTCCACGTAAATTGCGCGGATATCGATGCAGCCTTGGCGCAGAACGAAATAGTCGACGATTTGGATTCCGCAAAGCGGAGCGAACGCGACGCCAATCAGTGCGAGAAAATTGCCGAATTTGGCAAAGAACAGCTCTGGAATGAAAATGCCAACGAGCGCCACCGGCGCTAT
The DNA here is from genome assembly GCA_003165495.1 of Gammaproteobacteria bacterium. Taxonomy (GTDB): domain Bacteria; phylum Pseudomonadota; class Gammaproteobacteria; order Steroidobacterales; family Steroidobacteraceae; genus Bog-1198. The sequence continues at coordinate 1,211 of PMMB01000209.1, forward strand.
CGTGATCAGCAACAACGCCGTCCAAGTGCACTTTTGCAAAGTTGCGAAATTACGCAGGCCTATCGCCGAGGCGTAGATGCCGGCGGTCGTCGTACCGAAATTCGCCGCCGTGACGAACGTAAGCGAGACAATCGCATACGCGGGACCGCCGACGATGCGCAGCCACTCGGTAGGATCGGATGACTTGAGAACCAGGGAGCCCGCAAGGCCGATTAGACTCAGCAAGGGGACAGGGGCCGCCATGCCGAGCATTACCGGCAGCACGATCGTTCGCCCATTGGGCGCCATCCGAATCATTGCCCCAATATAAGGCCACCACGATAGGGTTGCCCCGATGCCAAGCTCGATACCCGTGGTGTAGTTCCACAGGTGATTGGGACTCGCGTTGGCGGGATGGGCCGCGACGAGTTCGGGCCAACGGCGCGACACGAGCAGATACAGCATCCAGAGGCCGATGAACACGTGCGCGACGAGGATATTCGACACCATCGACACGCCCGTCGCGCCACGGCGCAACGCCGCGAAAATTGTCGCGCAGGCGATCACGGTCAACACAGGCACCAACGCCGCGTTGCGCCACCCCAACTCGAGGATGCCGAGTGCCACACTCAGTTGCACCGCGGACTTTGCAAAGAATATGATCAGCAGGGAATTCCAGCCGATAATCGAAACGGTCTGGAGTGCCGCAGGCACGACCCAACCGCGAGATCCGAACTGCGGTTTGGTGGCGGCAATGGAGTCGATGCCGAAACGCACACAGGTGGGTCCCGCGGCGAGCAACACCAAGACCATGCCAATCATGCAACCGGCGCCGAGCGCAAGGCCGCCTTTGATGAAGCCAAGGTAGCTGCCAACCGACTCGCCGATCAGATAACACCAGGTGGCCGCCGCGGTCGTGGCCAGCGTCAGGGTCAATCGCGCTGCGCCCCAGGTGCGTTCTTCGGGAAGCAGGGGCCAAGCGCTTTCGTCGGCCTGCGGATTCGCATGCGTCGTCATGCCCACCAGCCGACGGCCAGCAGTACCAGAGGAATCGCAACACCCAATACGATCATCCAGAACCAGCTTGCACTATCGAAGTCGGAGGGCGGCGCGGCGCTCTCGAACGCCGCGATGCGCGCTTCGAGTTCCGGCGGTAACGGCGTCGGGTCACTCATTGGTGCTGCCGGGGAACGCTTCGGCATCAGAATAGGGAAACCACCAGAAATCGTGAGCTTTTGCGGCGTGGTCGATCATCGACAATTTCGTGTGTCTAAATGTATCCAGACCCTCCGCGCCGAGTTGTCTGCCCATTCCAGACTGCTTTCTCCCGCCGAATGGCCCCGCATCATTATCGAGAAGCGGTGCGTTGATCCACACCATTCCTGCTTCCAGTTCGTTGACGGCACGCATCGACTCGTCCAAGTTGGTCGTGTACACGGTTGCGCCAAGCGCATATCGGGAGCGGTTGGCCAGCGTCAATGCCTCGTCGAAACTCTTGACTATGCTTACGGGCGCGACGGGCCCAAACGTCTCGTCGTTCATAATGGGGGCGTCCGGCGAAATGTCACCAAGAACCGTCGGATTCACGAACCAACCTTTCGCAAGATGTGCCGGTCGACCGCCGCCTGCCAGCACCTTTGCGCCTTGCGCGGCCGCGAGGTCGAGTATGCGCAAATAGCGCGTGAGCTCGCGTTTCGATGCGAGAGGCCCCATATCGACTCGCTCAAGGCCGTTACCGACGCGAATTTGCCTGGTGAAATGCACGAGCTTTTCCATGAACTCGCCGTAGACCCGCTCGTGGACGTAGAAGCGCTCGGCGGCCGCGCATACTTGACCGCAATTGAGGAACGCTCCGAAGGCGGCGCCGCGTGCCGCGATTTCGACGGGAGCCGACGGCATGACGATGAAGGGGTCGTTCCCGGAGGTTTCAATCAAGGTCCGCTTGTAGAGACGGCCGCAGGTCTCCGCGACGATGCGTCCCGTCTCGATTCCGCCCGTGAAGGCCACCATGTGGGTGTCGGAATGCTCAACCAGGCGCTTACCAACGGCGCCGCCTCCGGTTATGACTTGCACGAGACCGGCGGGAAGCGAATCGAATGCGGCGATGAACTGTAGTGTCGTCAGGGTCGTCAGATCGGACGGCTTGATGATCACCGCATTGCCGCTCGCGATGGCGGCGGCGGCCTGCCAGCACAGCAGGCAGAGCGGATAGTTGAATGGCAAGATGATCACGACCACGCCGAGAGGATCCTTGGTCGTGAAATGAAACTGACCATCCACGGCGGAGCCCAGCACTTTGCCGTTTTCATGACGCGCTATTTCAGCGTAATAGTCGATGGCGCTGGCGGACCACGCCACTTCGTCGAACGACTCCTTGTACGGTTTGCCCATTTCGCGGGTCAGCATTTCCGCCACGAGCGGCCGGGCTGCCATCACCTGCCTCGATACTTCGTGCAGCAACTCCGCCCGCCGATGATAGTTCAC
>PMMB01000134.1 GCA_003165495.1 Gammaproteobacteria bacterium
AGGCTGCAAGCTGGCGTCGATCGCCCGCGCCCTGACTAAATCCCCGGAAAGTGCGGCTTCACAGGCCTCGCGCATGCGACGTGGCGCGACGTTGGCCGACACCGAAATGACCCCGCGCGCGCCCAGGCTCATCAAATCGACCGCGGTGGCGTCATCGCCCGACAGCAGTGTGAACTCCGGCGCACAGGCATCGAGCGTTTCGCGCGCCCGGCTCAACGACCCGGTCGCTTCTTTGAGCGCCACAATCTGTGGATTTCGCGCCAGCCGAGCGACGGTGCTCGGTAACAGATCCACCGCAGTGCGGCTCGGTACATTGTACAGAATAACGGGCACCGCGGAGGCGTCAGCCGCTGCGCTGAAGTGTCTATAAAGGCCCTCCTGAGGCGGCTTGTTATAGTACGGGGTCACCAACATCACGGCATCGACGCCGAGCCGGGACAAGGCACGAGTCCGTGCCACCGTACCGGCCGTCGAATGCGTGCCCGAACCCACGATCACCTTGACCTTGTCACGGCACCGTGCGACCGCCCGACGGGTCAGTTCTTCGATTTCATCGAGCGAAAGCGTGGGGGATTCGCCGGTGGTACCGGCGACGACGATCCCGTCGGTGCCTTCGCGCGCATGAAAATCCAGCAACCGATCCCACGCGGGCCAGTCGAGGCCGCCATCCGCGGTCATCGGGGTCACAATCGCTACCATGCTTCCGGAAAACATCGAGGGGCTCCGCAGGAAATATCGCTACCTTAAGTGGCGGACATGCACCCTGGCAAGCGCCCATCCGGTAGAATTTGCACCGATGAAACAACATATCGTGATTTCCGCAGTCGGCGGGGACCGCGTCGGCATGGTCCATGAACTTTCCAAAGCGGTTGCCGACTGCGGTGGGAGCATCAGCGAAAGCCGCATGACCTCACTCGGCAACGAGTTTGCCATGCTGCTGCTGGTGAACGGCAATTGGCACACTCTCGCCAAGCTCGAGGGTGAGTTCAAGAAGCTGGCCGACGCCACCGGCATGAACATACAATTGCGGCGCACCGAAGAACGAGCCGCGCGCAATGACATGCTGCCCTACTCCATCGACGTGGTGTGCCTCGACCAGACCGGCATCGTCGCGGGTCTTTCCGGATTCTTTTCGCAACGCGGGGTGGACATCGCCGAATTGTCGACTCGCGCGTATGCGGCCGCACATACCGGCGCGCCGATGTTTTCGGTGCAGATGATCGTGAACGTGCCGAGCCGGCTGCACATCGGGGTGCTGCGCGAGGAGTTCATGGATTTCTGCGATCACCTGAACTTGGACGCCATTTTCGAACCCGTAAAAAGTTGAACCCGCCCATGAGTACTATCGACGTTGGCAAGAAAGCGCCGCAGTTTACCCTCGAAGGCACGGGCGGCAGTTGGTCTTTGAGCGATGGGGCCGGCGGCTCCATCGTCATTTATTTTTACCCGCGCGACAACACGCCGGGTTGTACCCAGGAAGGCGAAGACTTTGCCGCAGCCTATGCGCAATTCAAAAAGGCCAAGACCCTGATCCTCGGCATCTCCGCCGACAGCATGGAGGCGCACGGGAAATTCAAAAGAAAAATGGGGTTTCCGTTCGATCTGTTGAGCGATCCCGATAGAAAAATTTGCAAGCTCTATGACGTGATTCAGGAAAAGAGCATGTATGGCAAAAAATTCTTAGGGATAGAGCGCAGTACTTTCCTGATTGACGGCAAAGGCGTCGTGCGGCACGTATGGCGCAAAGTCAAGGTGAACGGCCACGCCGCGGCGGTACTGGCGGCGGTGAAAGCACTGTGACCGGGAGCGTGCGGCCCCCAGGGGCCGCGGTCGTGAAGAGCCGTCAAGGCAAGCAAGCGCGCCGCATTTTCGTGCTGGACACGAATGTGTTGATGCACGACCCGACCGCCATCTTCCGTTTCGAAGAGCACGACATCTATATTCCGATGACCGTGCTCGAGGAACTCGACGCCGGGAAAAAAGGCCTGTCGGAGTCGGCGCGCAATGTGCGCCAAGTCAGCCGCTTTCTCGACGAGCTGATGAAGGGCGCGAGCAAGAAGCAGATCGATCGCGGGCTCGCCCTGCCGACTGCGGTGCCGATCAACCACGGCAAGCGCCCGCCGGGTGGTCGCCTGTTCTTTCAAACTCAATTGCTGGAATCCGTGTTGCCGGACAGCCTGCCCGGGCACGGAGCGGATAACGCGATCTTGGCCAACACCCTGGCGCTACAGCAGAAATTCCGCACCGCCAGAGTCACCCTGGTTTCGAAAGACATCAATTTGCGGATCAAGGCGGCGATCCTCGGCGTACAGGCCGAGGACTACTCAAGCGACAAGACCATCGAGGATGCGGATCTGCTCGCCAGCGGCGTGCAGCAGCTGCCGCCGAACTTTTGGGACAAGCACGGCAAGGGCCTGGAGTCCTGGCAGCAACAGAGCCGTACCTATTATCGAGTGCGCGGACCCCTGGTGCGCGAATTGCATCCCAACCAGTTCGTCTACGATCCCGGCGAGAACGGCGTCGAGGCCGTCGTTCGCAAGCTCGAGGGCGAATCGGCGATTCTGGAACTCACGCTCGATTACCGCGCGGAACGCAACAATGTCTGGGGTGTCACCTCACGCAACCGCGAGCAGAATCTTGCGTTGAATCTATTGATGGACCCGGAAATCGATTTCGTGACCGTGCTCGGGCCCGCCGGCACGGGCAAGACCCTGCTGACTCTGGCGGCCGGGCTTGCACAAACCTTGGATCACAATCGCTTCAGTGAAATCATCATGACGCGCGTCACGATACCCTTGGGCGAGGACATCGGATTCTTGCCGGGCACGGAAGAGGAGAAAATGGAGCCCTGGATGGGCGCGCTGATGGACAACTTGGAGGTCTTGACCCAGGGCCAGCCCGGAGGCACCTGGGGACGCGGCGCCACGAACGATTTGCTCCGTCACCGCATCAAGATCCGCTCCTTGAATTTCATGCGGGGCCGCACCTTCTTGAACCGCTTCATCATCATCGACGAGGCTCAGAATTTGACCCCCAAACAGATGAAGGCGCTGGTCACCCGCGCAGGTCCCGGCACCAAGATGGTCTGTTTGGGGAATATTGCCCAGATCGACACACCCTACCTTACTGAGACCACTTCGGGTCTCACCTACGTGGTCAACCGGTTTCACGGTTGGGCATTTTCGGGCCATATCACCCTGGTCCGCGGCGAACGGTCGCGTCTGGCAGACTACGCGTCCGAAGTACTTTGATTTCGCGAGAGAAATGAGCGAACTTTGCGTCTGGAACAGCACTCCAAGGAGGAACGGAGGCCGAATGTCATTATTGAAGTCCCTGTCCGGGTTTGCGGCCGCCGCCGCGGTCAGCGCAAGTATCAGCGTGGGCTGGGCCGCGGGCGTAGGGCAGGGCTCGAGCGCCGTCGATCAAGACCTGCCGGATTTGGGAAGCCCGGCAACCGCCGCTGTGTCTCTCGACGATGAGTATCGGGCAGGTCTCGGTTGGTTCAGCAGCATGCGCCATACCGGAGTGGTGCTCGAAGATCCCGAGGTTAGCGATTACATTCAAGAAATCGGCCACAGCCTGTCGAGCCACGCCGAGGAAGGCCAGCACCAGTTCTACTACTTCGTGTTGAAGGACCCCGTCGTCAACGCCTTTGCGATGCCCGGCGGTTTCATAGCTATCCAGAGCGGCCTGATCCTGGCGACCCGAAACGAGAATGAATTGGCCGGAGTAATGGCCCATGAGACCGCGCACGTCACTCAACGGCACTTGGTCCGGCAACTCATCGATCAGAGTCATGCCGGACTGATGTCGACCGCCGCGATGTTGGCCGCGATACTATTGGGGGCGACAGCCGGGCGCGGCTCGCCCGATGCCATGGAAGGCGCCATCCTGGCGACTCAGGGCGCCGCAATTCAGCACCAGATCAATTACACACGCGCCAGCGAGTACGAGGCGGACCGCATCGGCATCGGCACCATGGCCAGCGCCGGATACGATCCGTTGGGGATGGCAAGCTTTTTTGAATACCTGGGCCAGAGTGGGCCGGAACCGAGCCGGGTCAATGCGGTGCAGTTCTTGATCGATCACCCGCTGCCTTCCGATCGTATCGCAGAGGCGCGCAATCGCGCGGAACAAATCGGCCGCATTCGCCACACGGATTCCTTGGGCTATACCCTGATCCGTGAGCGCTTGAGATCGCTCGTAGGCAATCCCCAGGCCGCGCGCGATTATTATGCCAACCTCGCCAAAAATGGCGGCGGCAAGAGCATCGAGGAACGCTACGGCAAAGCGGTGGCGGACATCGCGACGCGCAACCCCGCCGCAGCCATACCTGATTTGCAAGAACTGGTGAAAGAGTACCCGAAGGTGAACCAATTTTACGGCGCACTAGGTCAAGCTTATCTAGCGAACGGCCAGTTGAAGGAATCTCAAGCGGTGCTGGACAAGGCGCTGAATCTGTTCCCGCGCAATGCACCCGTCACCATTCGTCTCGCGGAAACGCTGATGCATGCCGGCGACAACAAGCGCGCGCATCTCATACTGGACGACCTGTTCAATGTGGTGGAACCGACGCCCGAGCAAACCCGGCTGATCGCGAAGGCCGCNNTTGGACCCGGTACAGCGCGCGCGCTTTAGCGCACGCCTCGAAGAGGTGCGCGCCGCGATGCCCAAGGATCGAAAGAACAGGGTCGCCGACGACACTGGCGGCGGCAACGGCCGGCATTGACGGACCGCGCTTCGAACCCCTATCGTTCCAGTACTCCAGTACCCCATCAATCTATTAGGGAGTTTCTAATGCTGAAAGCAAGGTACGCGCGCGCGGCGCTCGGCATCGTCTATGCATTGAGCGTCAGCGCCTGCGTCACATTGCCGCCCAACAGCCAACGCGTGCCGCAAGATCCGTGGGAGTCGTGGAACCGCGGGGTCTACAAATTCAATGACGCGCTCGATCGCGGAGTCGCCAAGCCGGTGGCGCGCACCTACGTACGATTCGTCCCGCAACCCGTCCGTACCGGAGTCCGCAACTTCTTCGCGAATCTCGACACGCCGACGGTCATGGTCAACGACGCCTTGCAGGGAAAATTCCTGGCGGCTGCCAATGATCTCGGGCGCTTCGTGCTCAATTCAACCGTGGGATTGGGCGGACTGCTCGATCCGGCGACGCCGGCGGGATTGGCGCGCAATGACGAGGACTTCGGGCAGACCCTCGGGCATTGGGGCGTACACCCCGGTCCCTTCGTCGAGCTGCCGCTACTCGGCCCTTCGGATATGCGCGACGCGCCGGCCAAACTGGTGGATACCTACACCAATCCAAAGCAATACGTACGGAACACCAATGTGAAATATGGCCTGTACGTGCTCGGTCTGGTGAATGCGCGCGCGAACATACTGTCCTTGGACGAGACGTTGCGGAATGTCTACGACCCGTATGCTTTCATACGCGACGCCTATTTGCAGCACCGCGCCTACCTGGTGTCCGACGGAAATGTCACGGATGAGCCGCTGGTCGATCCGGGGGCCGACAGCCCGGACTCCGACACGGCCGCGCCCTCTGCGCCCCCGCCACCGGTCACGCCCCCGGCGAGCGGTGCGCCACCCTAGCCCGGCACCAGCAGTTCCTCAACTTCACTCAAGCGCGCGAGCTGCTGCAATTGAGAAGGAATATTGTCGTATCGCAGAGTATGACTCGCGCCCTTGGCCACGCTCAACCATTCGATCAGCAGAGCAAGTCCGGAACTGTCGCTCGACGTCACGCCGGCTAAATCGATCACGGCGGCGCGACCGCCGATTACCGCATCGACGCCCAACGGGAGCAATGCGCTCACCGTAGTGAAATGCAGCGACCCAATCACGCGCGAACGGTCGCCCTCCAAAACCTCGAATGATGCGTCCTGCTGATCGTTGCCGCTATGCTTGCGTCTGCCGCTATTCTTGCGTGTGCCGTTCAATGACTGCTCACCGCGGCGCCCCTTGGGTTCCGCCTTTGGTATCGCGCTCGAGCCGATCGATCACTTCATCCAGTCCCTTTTGCTGAATTTCCGACCCAAAATCGGTGCGAAAACTCTTGACGTACGAGATGCCTTCGATGACGACGTCCCAGGCTTTCCATACCCCGTCGGTTTTCCGCAAACTAAAATTGACCGGTACTTTTTCTCCCGAAGAACGCTTCACTTCAGTTCGAACGGTGGCCGTGACATCACCGGGGTCACCCTTGTAGGGCAGAATCACGAAGCGATCGGCCGTGAAATTGACCAACGCCGCGCCGTAATTGTGCAGCAGCGAATGATAGAACGCGTCGACAAAGCGCTTGCGCTGCTCGGGCGTCGCGGTCCGCCAGGTCTGGCCCAAAACAAGCCGCGCCGCATATTCGGTATCGAAATTCGGCAGCAATACGTTGCCCACCAAGGCATCGAGCTTCGCCGGATCCTTCGCATACATCGGCCGATTGGCGTCCAGTTCCACGAGCATGCGCTTGGCGGAATTCTCCACCAGTTCCTGCGGACCCAAAGCACTTGGGGCGGCGGCAGGCGCCGCCGGCACGTCCGCTGCGTACGCCCCGACCGCCATCATCGCGACGAACATGGCGAAGTTTGTAAGTCTCATCATTTCGTTTTCTCCGAATGCTTAGGCTGAGCGGCCGCGGGCGCGTCCGCCTTGGATTTGTCGGAATCCGACTGTCCGCCGCTTTTCGTAAAGTTCGCCAATACCTGGCCGATCAAATTTTCGAGCACAAATGCCGATTGGGTAAAGTCGATGCGATCGCCGTTCTTCAGAAAAGTTTCGGCGCCGCCGGCGGTCAGGCCGATGAACTTGCCCCCGAGCAGTCCCTGCGTGTAAATACTGGCGTCGCTGTCGGTTGGGATCTGGTTGTAGCGTGCATCGATACGCATCGTGACCACCGCCTTGTATTCCTTCGAATCGAGCCCGATTTTCGTAACCCGCCCCATTTCGACTCCCGACATCGACACGGGAGCACCCACTTTGAGATCGGCGATGTTGTCGAACCTGGCCGTCAGGTCGTAGTGCGGCGGACTCGCAAAGGACAAACCGCGGCTGGTGGTCTGCGTCGTCAGAAAAAACAGCGCCGCAAAACCGAGCAGCACAAATGTCCCGGTACCGAGATTCAACGTTCGTGATTTGCGCATAACGACACCTCTTTACAGAAACGCGGCAGTAATCAAATAGTCCAAGAACAAGATGACCACGGCGGATGTGACGACGGTGCGGGTGGTCGCGCGGCCGACGCCTTCCGCCGTTGGCGTCGCATAGTATCCTTCATACACGGCGATCAGACTGCACGCAACGCCAAATATGCAGCTCTTGACGATGCCCTCGTTAACGTCGGCCAACCCGACGGAAGCGCGCATCTGCGACCAGAAGCTGCCTGAATCGACACCCATGATCTGCACTCCCACGAGCTGCGCGCCATAGATGCCGATTACGCTGAACATGGCGGCGAGCAGCGGCATTGCAATCACGCCACCCAAGAATCGCGGCACGACGATCCGCCGGATCGGGTCCACCGCCATCATTTCCATGGCCGATAGTTGATCCGTCGCACGCATCAGCCCCAATTCGGAGGCCAATGCGGTGCCGGCACGGCCGGCAAACAACAGCGCTGTGACCACCGGGCCCAGCTCTTTCACCAGACCGATAGCCGCTGCCGTGCCCAGAGCCTCTTCGGAACCGAATCGCTGCAGCAGCGTGAATCCTTGCAGCCCCAACACCATCCCGACGAACAAGCCGGACAGCATGATGATGACCAGCGACAGGGCCCCGGAGTTATAAACCTGCTGCGCAATCAAATCGACTCTCAGCAGCGCACGTGGCGACTCGGCAACCAGGCGAAGCAAGAAACGCACGACCGAGCCGAGTGCCACCAAGGACTCAGTCAGGCTTGCCCAGAGTTCCTTTATCAGGTTCACGGATCTTCGCCGCGCGAGAGCAATTCACCGAAGTAGTCGGGGGCCGGGAAATGAAACGGCACCGGACCGTCGGCCAGACCGCCGATGAATTGCCGCACTATTTCCGATGGGTAGGTCTGCAGCTGCTGCGGTGTGCCTCGCGCGGCCACTTTGCCCCCGGAGAGCAGAAAAACCACGTCGGCTACCGTGGAGATCTCGTGCACGTCGTGCGAGACCACGATGCTGGTAATGCCGAGCGCATCGTTCAAACGCCGGATCAACCGCAATATGACCCCCAAAGAGATTGGGTCTAGCCCCACGAACGGCTCGTCGTAAATCAAGATCTCCGGATCCATGACAATGGCCCGCGCCAACGCGACTCGCCGGCTCATTCCGCCGGACAGCTCTGCGGGCATGAGTTCGGCCGCGCCGCGCAGTCCCACCGCCTGCAACTTCGTGAGCACCAGCTGACGAATGAGCCGCTCCGGCAAGTCCGTGTGCTCGCGTAACGGGAAGGCGACGTTCTCGAACACGGAGAAGTCGGTAAGCAGCGCTCCGTTCTGGAACAGCATCCCCATGCGACGCCGCAGCACGTACAAATCCGCACGCCGCACCGCTCGCAGGTCTTGTCCCGCCACGACGATGGAGCCGCTGTCGGCGGCCACTTGACCCGTAATGAGACGCAGCAAAGTCGTTTTGCCGGTGCCGCTCGGCCCCATGA
>PMMB01000108.1:0-5572 GCA_003165495.1 Gammaproteobacteria bacterium
GACTTTTGCCTGGTCAATAGTCTGCATGACGGCATGAATCTGGTGGCGAAGGAGTTCGTCGCAGCGCGCGACGATGAGGACGGCGTGCTGATACTCAGCACCTTCGCGGGCGCATCGCGGGAGTTGACTGAAGCCGTCCTGATCAATCCGTTCGACGTGACCGAAACGGCAAACGCGATGGAAATCGCGATGCGAATGAGCCGGGATGAACGGCGCAATCGCATGAGCTTGATGCGCCGGACCGTCAAAGAGAACAATGTGTATCGATGGGCCGGACGCATGTTGATGGATGCGGCGCGAATCCGGCAGCGGCAAAGTTTGCCGTCGGCACCGCGCCGCCTTGGCACCGCGGACCGTAGCGANNAGAGTCGCATCGCGCTTGGCGATACACAGCCGCAGCAGCGTCATCGCCGGCGGCGCGGCATAGAAGGGCGACAGGGGAATGGTCGCGATTTTCGCCTCTCGAATCAGGCGGTCGGCGAAATCCACGTCATTGTCGTTACTAAGAGCACTATAATCGACTAGTTGAAAATAAGTGCCGGCAGCCGGGATGGGTTCGAATCCCGAGCCGCGCAGGAGTCCCGCGAGCAGATCCCGCTTGGCTTGAAAAAACGCCGACAACCCAGCCCAAGCATCGGGGTATGCCGCGAGATAGCGCGCAATGGCGTATTGCAACGGCGAGACGATGCTGAAAGTATTGAACTGGTGCACCTTGCGAAGTTCTCGGGTCAACTGCGGCGGCGCCACGCAATACCCGACTCGCCATCCGGTCGCATGCAGCGTCTTCCCGAATGAGAATACCGCAAAGCTGCGCTCCCGCAATTCCGGATGCGCCAGGACCGACGCATGGCGTCGGCCGTCGTAAAGTACGTGCTCGTACACTTCATCGGCGAGCAGGGTAATCGGCCGATCGCGGATCAAGGCGGCGAGCGCGTCCAAATCATCGCGATCCGCCACCGTGCAACTTGGGTTCTGCGGGCTATTGATGACGATCAATCGTGTGCGATCGCTCAAAGCGCGCCGTACCTGATCCCATTCGAAACGAAAGGTGGGCGGCGACAGCGCAATGCGAACACAGCGGCCGCCCGCCAGCCGCACGGCGGGTTCGTAGGAGTCATAGGCGGGATCAAAAATGATGGCTTCATCGCCGGAGCCCACCACCGCTTGGATCGCATCGTACAGCGCCTCGGTGCCGCCGCAGGTCACGGTGATCTCGGCGTGCGGATCGAAGCGGCGCCCGTAGCTCGTCTGCAGCTTTGCCGAAATCTGTTCGCGCAGGTCAACCACGCCTTCCATCGGCGCATATTGATTGCGCCCTTCGCCGATCACATCCACCAATGAGGCCGCCAACCGCGGATCGATCGGATAGTCCGGAAATCCTTGACCAATATTCAGAGCGCCTTCTTCCAGTGCGCGGCGCGACATCACGGTAAAAATAGTGGTGCCGACGTCGGGTAATTTACTGAGGAAGCGCAAGGACTAGACCTCCAAATTTTGCAGCCCGCCGGCGAGCGAGTGCACGGCAAGCCCGCGTGTGCGTAAGTAGCGCGCCGCCGCCAAGCTCCGCTTGCCCGTGGCGCACACCAACAAGAATTCGCGCCCAGCGGAGAGCAAGCCGGGATCCGCCAGCAGAATGGGCATCGCGATGTGTCGCGCTGCCGTCGGGCGCTCCGCAAATTCCTCCATGGTGCGGATATCGATCACTTCGAGCCCGCGCTGCCCTGCGTCAGCCAGTGAGCGCAGTGCGATCTCGATCCCAGGATTCTCGCGGGCAATCTCGCGGATATGCGCACAATCGGGGGCGTGACACTCGGCGCGGCGCGGCGCCTTGAGTTTGAGACTGGAGAAATTCATGAAATCCAGCAACAACAGTTCGCCGTCGAGTTGACCGGACAAACCCAACAGGATCTTGAGAGTCAGCAGGGCCTGCAGCGTACCGAAAGTCCCGGGTACCGGACCTAAGACCCCTGCTTCGGCACAGTTGCCGACCACGCCGTCAGCGACGGCGTCGGGCCAAAGGCAGCGCAGGCACGCGTGGCGCGGCTCCGGTTTGTAGACCTGTAGCTGGCCTTCGTATTGGTAGACACTGGCGAAGACTGCGGGCCGGTGCGCGAGTACGGCGGCGTCGTTGATCAGGTACTTGGTGCGAAAATTGTCGCTGCAATCGACCACCACGTCGTAGCCGCGGATCAGCGCGAGCGCGTTGTCGGCGTCGAGCCGCATCGTGTGTAATTCGACATGCACGGTCGGGTTGATTCGCGTGACCGCGGCGAGAGCCAGTTCGGCTTTTCGTTCACCGACGTCCGCCAAGGCGAAGATCGGCTGACGATGCAAATTGCTGGCGTCGAGGGTGTCGGCGTCGACTATCCCTAGGCAGCCGACTCCGGCGCCGGCCAAGTATTGCAGCACCGGGCTGCCGAGGCCACCGGCGCCGACGACGAGAACCCGGCCGCGTGCCAGCGCCGCCTGGCCTTGCGCGCCGATCTCCTTGAGCAAGGTTTGCCGTGAATAGTCGGGCTGCATCGCGCCCTAATCACGCGTGGGCGTGAGTGTGATGCGGCGTCGCCGCACAGCGCTCGCAGTTCACCCAACCGGAATCACCGCTGCGATAATGCTCTTTCTTCCATATCGGCACGCGATGTTTCACTTCGTCGATAATAAAACGACAGGCATCGAAGGCTTCGCCGCGATGGGCGGAACTGACTCCGACCCACACAGCCATATCGCTCAAGCCCAGCGCGCCGACGCGATGGATGCATAGCGCGTGCTTCACCGGGAAGCGCCGCAATGCTTCGGCGACGATGCGCTCGCCTTCCTTCACCGCCAGTTCCTGGAACGCTTCGTATTCCAAACGAGTGACTTCTTGTCCCTCATTGTGATCCCGAACCCAACCTTCAAAGCTGACATAGCCGCCCGCGCCCAAGTCGAGGAGCTCGCGCCGCGCTTGGGTAGTGTCGATGGCGGTTTGGGTAAAGCGAAAGCGCATCAGCCGCCCGCCACCGGTGGGATGAAGACGACGGCGTCGCCGGCGGTGAGTCGACGGGACCAGTCGCTGAACTCGCTGTTGACCGCCACTTTCAGTTGTTCGCGCGTGAGCGTAAATCCGTATCGCCTGATTAGTTCGTCGTACAGGTCTGCCGGTGTGGCAGCGGAGGTTTCGAGGCTCTCCTCGGAACGACCGGCTTGCTCGCGCATCAAGGCGTAATATTGAATCTTCAATTGCATGGGATTGACTTAGGAGGGGTGTCAAGCGTTGCTAACGCCTGCGCATATTCCTCGGGCGTATTGACGTTGTCGAGAGCGCGCCTGTCCCGCGGCTCCAGCAGACGCGTCGTATGACGAATGAGAAATTTTCGAGGGCAGCGACCCCCGTCATCGTGGTAGGAAGCAAGCAGCGGGCCCGACGCCGGCTCCCAAATCGCGCACAACGGTTCCGGCAAGCCATCGTGAGCGCTGCGATAAGCCGTGGCGACGCTGGCCGCATCGCGCTCGTGCAAGAGCTGGGACAGCGCGGCATCCGACAGAAACGGCAAATCGCATGCCAGCACCAACCAAGCAACGCCTGGGTACGCGGCGAGCGCTGAACGGATACCGACCGTAGGCCCTTCCCCCACGATGGAATCCACGATCATCGGACGCGGGGCCCGCGTCGGGTCCTCGGTTTGGTTGGCGCGAACGGATACGAAAACTCGAGAGGCGTGGCGGCTCGCCAGCTCGAAGGCACGATCCAGTTGGCTCTTGCCCCGGTACTGAAGGGCGGCCTTGTCCCGATGCATGCGTGAACTCGAGCCGCCGGCGAGAATCAGGCCGTACACGGGCGCCGCCGCCTTCGCGGGAGGATCGGGGTTTGCGCAGGCTCGGTTCACGGCGTCGCCTTAAGGGCGTAGCTGCTTCTGCCGCCGTCTTTCGCGAGTAATCGCAAGTCGCCGATGACGATGTCGTGGGACAGCGCTTTACACATATCGTAAACGGTCAGCGCGGCAATGCTGGCGCCGGTGAGGGCCTCCATTTCAACGCCTGTTTTATGATGCACGCTCACGGTGCAGCGAATCAGTGCCGTGTCGCCGTCGAGATCAATGGTAATGCGGCAGCTCTCCAGTCCAAGCGGGTGACAGAACGGAATCAGTTCGTGCGTGCGCTTCGCGCCCATGACTCCGGCCACGATCGCCGTATCGAAGACCGGGCCTTTCGGCGAGCGCAAGCCGTTGTCGCGCAGTGCCGCGGCGACAGCCGGCGGGAATCGCACGCGCGTTTCGGCGGTTGCGGTTCGCTTGGTCGCCGTCTTGTCGCTGACATCGACCATGGCCGGGCGGCGGTCGGCATCCAAATGAGTAAAGGTCATGGAAACTCAACCGCCGATGTAGTTCATCTCGATTTTCTTTGTGTCGGGCTCGGTGCGCCGCAATTCCCCGCGCAGTTCGCTGTAGCGATCGGTACGGCCGCCCCAGACGCCGCGGATCAATTGCAGAATATCCGCATCGCCGGCACCGGCACGCAGCGGTGCGCGCAGATCGAGTCCGTGGGTCGCGAACAGACAGGTATAGAACTTGCCCTCCGAGGATAGACGCGCGCGGCTGCAGGCACCGCAAAATGGCTGCGACACCGACGAAATGAATCCGACTTCGCCGGCGCCATCGTCAAAACGCCATCGTTGCGCCACTTCGCCCTGATAGTTCTGCGAAATCGCCTGCATCGGCCACCGCTCGTGGATGCGCGCCGCGAGTTCGCGCGACGGCACCACCAACTCGGGCCGCCAGTTATTACGGTTGCCGACGTCCATGAACTCGATGAAACGCACGATCACGGGCGAGCCGCGGAAGCGTTCGACGAGATCCAGCGCCGTGTGATCGTTCAAGCCTCGTTCGATGACGGCGTTGATCTTGACCGGGGTCAGGCCGGCGGCGATGGCGGCCTCTATGCCGCTCAAGACTTGATCGAGAGCGCCAAATCCACCGCTCATGTGTGCGAACACGTCCTTGTCCAGTGTGTCCAAACTGACGGTTACTCGCCGTAGACCGTTGGCATGCAGATCGACGGCGTGCTGCCCCAGCAACACCCCATTGGTGGTCAGCGCTATGTCGTCGATGCCCGGGACATCGGTGAGATCGCCGACCAAATCCGCGAGATTCGTGCGCAGCAAGGGTTCGCCGCCGGTGAGACGCAACTTTCGCACGCCTAAGGTAGCGAATAGCCGCGCGAGACGCACGATCTCCTCGAACGACAATCGTTCCTGCGATTTCAAGAATCGATAGTGTTCGTGAAATTGCTCCTTGGGCATGCAGTAAGGACAGCGAAAGTTGCATCGGTCCATGACCGAGATGCGCAAATCATGCAGTGGCCGGCCGAGGCGATCGAGCGGGCTTTGCGGTCCACGGAT
Organism: Gammaproteobacteria bacterium; assembly: GCA_003165495.1. Lineage (GTDB taxonomy): Bacteria > Pseudomonadota > Gammaproteobacteria > Steroidobacterales > Steroidobacteraceae > Bog-1198. Next base: position 5,378 of record PMMB01000108.1, read on the forward strand.
GTGGTGAACGGTAGAACTCATAGTCAGTTAAGGTTACCAGCGGTACACGGTGGTGACGAAGCCTTTCGGGTAGGTATTGGGGCCGGGAGGAAGTTCGACGAAGCCATCCGTGCCGGTCAGGCTCAGGAAATCTCCGGATCCATTGGGCCGCCGCGGATTGGCCCAGGGGCGGCCCCAATCGTCGTGATCGATGGC
>PMMB01000108.1:5594-7943 GCA_003165495.1 Gammaproteobacteria bacterium
TAACGGATCAGGCAGACGAGAGTGGAGACCGGATTGCCGGGCAATCCAAACACCGCTTGGCCCTGGGGTCCGATGCCAAACCACATGGGTCTGCCGGGCCGCTGCGCAATTTTGTGAAACACTTGTTGTACCCCGAGTTGCTGCAGCACCTTGGGCACGAGGTCGAACTTGCCCATGGAGACACCGCCGCTCAACACCACCACCTCGTGAGTGGTCAGGTGCAGAGCCAATCGTTCGCGCATCAATTGTTCATCGTCCGGGACATGATCGTCACCGACGCGACCGAAGCCGCGCGTGCGCAAGGTGGCGGCGACGGCGTAGGCGTTGGAACGACGCACCTGGTAATCGGCGATCGGATCGCCCGGCTCGATCAGCTCGTCGCCGGTCGAGACGATCATGACAGCGGGTTGGCTGCTCACGCGCACCCGCGCCATGCCGGCCGATGCGGCCACCGCGATTTCCGGCGCACGCAGCAAAGTGCCTGCTTCCAGCAACAGCGTGCCTTGACGGCTGTCGTTGCCGCGCCGATCCACGTTGTGGAAGGGCGAATTCACCACCGCCGCGTTCAGCGACGCGAAGCCGCCGGCGATCTCAAGCTGCTCGACCGGAATGACGCAGTCGCTGCCCAGCGGTAAAATCGCGCCGGTCATCACTTCGATTGCGTCATCCCCACTGCCAAGCTTGAGCTGCGGTGCGCCCGCCGCCTGAATGTCCTGAATGCGGAAGCGCTTGACGCCCCGCCGCAATGCCTCACTGTCCACCGCCATTCCATCCATGGCGACGCGATCGAAGGGCGGCTGGTCGCGCTCCGCATAGATATTCTCCCGCAGCGTGCCCCCGACACACTGCGTCAACGGCAGTGATTCGATCGGCAGACACGTTAGCCGAGAGTAGATGGCCTCTTCGGCCAGACGCGGGGTAAAGAGCGTTCCAGCCTGCATAGTTGAAAGTTGCGGCGGAGTTGCTCCGCCGCACTCAAAGTCACGACTTCTGTTTTGCCTTGAAGATCTTCAATTGTTCATTGAAGTGCCCAACCACTGCCTGCAGTTCATCGACGGCGGCGTTGTTCTTCTGCACTAAAATCTTTTGCTGATCGTCCGCCTTTTTCCTTTCGTCCGCCGTCAACTTCTTCGGATCCTTCGGGGTCGCGGCTTCCGTCTCCAGCTTGAGACAATCCAAATAGGAGTTCATCTCGCCGTTGTAGCGGTCGAAGTCATGCTTCGCTGCGATCATTTGATCCTTGGTCGCGGTATTCCCGTCGGGTGGCGCGTCCGGGGAGCGCGGATAAGTGCAAGTCGCCTGTGCGTGGGCGGCGGTCCCAAGTGCGAAAACCAACATGAGCGGTATCCAAGCCTTCATCGGGAATCCTCTTTATCGGTGCGAATGAGTTATCAGAGCCACTGTGATCTTACGGCCAAGGGCGAAGGGCCGCCAGCGTTCCACCGTGGAACCGTAAGTCCCTGATTTTGTACCGATATTGGAGTGAGTGGGCGGTCACGCAGCGATTAACGATATACAGTGAGCGGAGGATCACCGGCGCAACAGAGTCAGGGGACGGGTTTTACATGGGAAATTGCGCCACTGAGACCGCCGCCCTTAGAGGCCTGTTGGAGGCCGAGTTCGCCGGGCGCGCGTTTTATGCGGCCGCAAAGGACCCCTCGGACAAACTCGGGTGGCATTTCGCACGACGCACCGACGAACGCCGAGCCGAAGCTGGCGCCCGATCAGGCGCTGTACACGGAGCAAAGCGCGCCGCCGCCGAAACTCATCGCAGAGGATGCGGCCAGCCGAGCGATAAGCGACTTTCAGGACACCTCCCGGCAAGATGGTTTTGCGGCAGGTTTGCGAACATACGCCCGCACTACCGACTTTCGCTTCTATACCGACCGCGAAGCACCGATGGGGTTGGCCGCCGCCAACCAATATTTGACCGGCTACGCGATTCTGGGCGCGTGGAAAGAAGATGGCCGCGGCCGCTCCGCCGATTCCACCCTCGCGTATTGCGTGGGTGTACTGAGCGACGCGAACCGGCAGAGTAGGCATGCCTATGCGCAGATCTGGCAGTACGATCCCAAAGTCGCCAATTGGGGTCTGCGAATATTGTTGATCAACCCGCTGGTACCCTTGATGTCGAAATGACCACTCGCCGTTCGACTATTGAACGGCGAATCGCGCCAACACAACGAAGGAATTTGAAATGCAGTACTTGTTACTTATCTACTCCAACGAAGCGGAGATAGCGGCGAAGACCCCAGCAGCGCTTGGATCAATGACGGCGGAATATACGGAGTTCACCAAGGGAATCATCCAGGCCGGACAGTTCAAGGCGGGCGACCGACTGAAACCGAC
>PMMB01000108.1:8008-9331 GCA_003165495.1 Gammaproteobacteria bacterium
GGCAGTATCGAAGTGCGGCCGGTGTGGCCGCCCCAGGGTTAGAAACGCGTTCACGCGCGCGTCGTTCGGAACATGACGGTACGCGTTGTCGATCAGGTAATCGAAGCCGTCTTCCGCCGAGAGGCGGGTCGTGTGCTCGCAACATTGATCCGCCTGCTCGGTGATTTCGATTTGGCCGAAGAGGCGCGGCAGGACGCATTCACGGCTGCAATTGAACAATGGGCGGCGACAGGCGTGCCGGCAAATCCCTGCGCCTGGCTGATCAATACCGGCCGCAACAAAGCGGTCGATCGCATCCGCCGCGATGTTGTCTTCCGGACCAAGGTTCTCGGCCGTGAGATCGCCAGCGCTGAGGCGGACGCGGCTGCCGTGCTCGAAGAGGCGGACGACACGACTTTCGGGGATGACCGGCTGCGTCTCATCTTTACGTGCTGCCATCCTGCACTCAGCGGCGAGGCGCAGATCGCGCTAACCCTGCGTGAAGTGTGCGGGCTAACCACGCAAGCCGTAGCCCGCGCTTTTCTGGTGAGTGAGGAAACCATGGCGCAGCGCCTGGTTCGCGCGAAGAAAAAAATCCGCGACGCCGGCATTCCGTATGAAACTCCCGAGCCAGCATTGTTCAACCAACGAATTCAAGGCGTACTCGCGGTGGTGTACGGAGTGTTCACCGAAGGGTATGCGGTGACGGCCGGGACCCAACTGGTCGACGCTGAACTATGCGGTGAAGCCATTCGCTTGGGCCGGTTGCTCGACGAGTTGCTGCCGAACAATCCGGCCGTGCTGGGGTTGGTCGCTTTGATGTTGTTACACGACGCGCGGCGCCGAGCCCGCACGTCGCATGCCGGTGACGTAATTTTGCTCGACGATCAAGACAGAGCGTTGTGGGATCAGGCGAAGATCGCCGAAGGACTAACGCTTGTCGATCAAGCATTGAGTATCCCGGGACAGCCAAGTCCTTACGCCGTTCAAGCCGCGATCGCCGCATTGCACGTGCGGGCACGGAAGAAAGAAGATACCGATTGGCCGCAGATAGTCGGGCTCTACGAAGTGCTGCTACGGCTGCAACCCAGTCCGGTCATCGAACTGAATCACGCGGTAGCCGTTTCGATGGTCGACGGTGCAGCGCGCGCACTCAATCTGGTCGACTCACTGGCGGCGCGCGGACAAGTCAGCGAGTATCACTTGCTCCATGCGGCGCGAGGTCGATTTTTGCAGCAACTCGGGCGCCCAAATGAGGCCCGCGAGGCTTATCGCGCGGCATTGGGCTGCGCCACACTCGAGCCCGAGCGGCGGTTGTTGAAGGCTCGGATCGCAAGTATCGAC
>PMMB01000108.1:9458-11794 GCA_003165495.1 Gammaproteobacteria bacterium
GACGATGCCGCTGATCAGCATCATACCCCATCGCCCGGAGAGTTCGCGCTTGTGCTCGAGCGCGAACAAGATCGAAGTCACGCCTTCGATAGTCAAAAACACCGTCAATATCAGTGTTAGGGATACCGCGCCCGACAGCGGCCATCGCAGCAGCACGATTCCGGCCACGATTCCGAGAATGGCCGAGAGCATAGACCACCAAAACCCGGGCGCGCTGCGCATCCGAAGCGTCGCGAGCAAGCCGACGATTCCGCTCGCGAGTAAGAGCCAGCCGATGAGGACTTCGACCGCGATCGTGGCGACCTGCGGAACGACGATGGCCAAGAGACCCAGGACAAAGAGAACGATTCCCTCGGCCAGAAAGAGTTGCCAATGCGCGTGCAAGGGATTAGCCACCGATGATTGAAGTCGATCGAGGTCAGCTTTGTTCGTTGACATGGTGCGAGCCCTCGCGTGTTCTGTCGGTGGCGGTATGTTACTGGCGTTTCGGCGCCGCGTGTGGATCACGAGGCGCCCCGACGCAGTGTGGAGGAAGTAGGGAATTGGCGAATGAGTTTCCGAATGGCCTTGCGAACGTTACACTGCCGGCGTGCGCCCGTAGCTCAGCTGGATAGAGCACCTGGCTTCGAACCAGGTGGTCGGCGGTTCGAATCCGTCCGGGCGCGCCAAAAAATTTTCATTCGATCAGTGAGTTAGCGCCTCCGCCGCTAACCCGTCTTGCGCCGAAGCCAGGTGGTTGCGGGAGATTTGCGGGACTCTGTATCGCACACCTTCTCCGCAGCGTCGATCAGGCTCGTCAGCTCCGCTTGGGAGTAGTGAGTCGTGATGCGACCACTGCGATGCCCGAGCAAGTCCTGACGATCCTCGAACGACACACCCGCCGCGCGTAGTCTACGACCAAAAGTGTGTTTGAGATCGTGGACGCGAATACTCCTGAACCCCGCTGGCGCCGGTTCGCCGTGCTGTGCGACCCATGCATCCGCCGCGCGCTCCCGAGCCGCCTTCCAAGCCGTGTTGTTCATCTTGGCCACCGGCCCCGATTCGCCGTCTTTCTTGTGCGCGTGTACAAATACATAGACCGGATGCAGCCCGCGAACGCTCTCGACGACCGACTTCGCGATCCCGTTGAGCACGACGAGGCGTTCCTCGCCATTTTTGATGCGCTCGCCTGGAATGATGAACACCGGCGTCTCGAGCTCCGGCACCTTCACCTCATAGCCCCACTTGAGTCCGCAAACCTCTTGTTCCCGCAGCCCCGTGTTCACCTTGAAGAGCGCCATGCGTGCGAGATGGTCGGGCAACTCTTGAAACAAGAGCGCCTGTTCCCCGCGGGTGAGCGGGTAGGGCGACCGGGCGTCTTTGACTGGAAACAGCTTGATCTTCGGTGCCGATTCCAGCCAAGTCTTGCCTTGTCGATCCATCCACTCGGAGGAGGCGAGATTCAAGACCCTGCGCACGACCGCGAGCGCCATGTTCAGGGTCTTCGTCTTGACGCCATCCTGCCGCCGCTTCGCGATGAAATCCTGCAGACTTCCCATGTGCACCTGTTTCAGCTCCAACTCTCCGATAAATGGATCGAGCTGTTTGAGTTGCAACGCGTCGTCCTTGATGCGCTTCTTGTGGCCGTATTCCTGCAGGTATTTCGTTGCGGCGGACCGGAACGAGCGCAGCTCGCGCGCACCATAGAGTCTGGTCTCGCGAAGCTCGATTACGCGCCTCGCGAGATACTCTTCGGCTTGCCCGATGTCGCTTGTTCCAGTGCTTTCGCAAATGCGTGCTCCTCGGAACTGTTTATCGATGTGCCAGATCCCACCCCGTTTGGTGAGACCCGACGCTCTCTCACAGTGACATTGTTACGACGACAACGGGCCGAAGTCGGGCCAGAAGCGGTCCTTCAACTAAAAACTCTCCCAACGAAAAAGGGACGGACCAACCCATCGCTGACCGGCCCCAAAACGTTACTAAACGAAACAATATAAGTCCCGATATGACGCCAACGGGAGTGCGATACAGCCTCATCAGGGCGGCCTGCCGCCGGCAACGACGATGGGTTCGCCGAGTGCTCGCCGATATTCCTCCTCGCCGATCGCATCCACCGATCGTAGCCTCGCCAGCAGCTCGTCGATCAGCGAACGTAGCCCAGGCCCCGGCGTGCCGTGCGCGAATGAACTCTGGTATTTGATCGGCCCGGGGATGATCGCGACCAGGAAGGCCATCTCGGCCGGCGTCAGCTCTCGCGGTTCGCGACCGAAATAGCGGCGGGCCGCGGGCCGCAGGCCACGCAGGTCCGGTCCCCATTCGATGATGTTCAGATAGATCTCGAGGATACGATCCTT
>PMMB01000173.1:0-1435 GCA_003165495.1 Gammaproteobacteria bacterium
TTGTCGACGGTCACTATCAATGAAGGCTGGCGCGTTGCCGCCAGCGCCACGATTTCAGGGGTGAGCCCATAACCGAAACGGAATCGATTGGGCACCAAGAAGTCGACATGCGCAAAGTGCATGGCGCGTAAGCTGCGCACCACCAGCGCCGTGCTGGTGGCGCCATCCGCGTCGAAATCACCAATCACGAGCACCCGTCCCGCGCAGCGATGCGCCGTCAGCAGTTGGGCCGCCGCATCGACGCCCTCGAGCGAACCGACCGGCAGCAGACGATCCAGCGATAAATCCAAATCCGCATTGCTTTGAAGGCCGCGCGCCGCATACACGCGCCGCAGAATGGGATGCACATCCGCCGTGAAGCCGCACGACGACGCCAGCGGGCGCCGCCGGATCTGCGTCGCGATCACTCGAAGGACTCCCACCAGGGTCGATGACGGCGCCATAGGCGCCAATTCCAACGTGCGCTGACGCTGAAACATCGGTTACCCGCCGACAGATCGATGCGCCGGATCCGGCCAGAGCGTAAATCCGCGAGAGAGCGCTCGAGCCAACGCGACTCCATGTCACGCCACGCATCCGTACCCCCTTGCGCGGCAATCACAACGACGCCCGAGGCAGCGCCGCACGACAATGGGGGCGGCGCCGCGAACGCCTTGAATAACGGATCACCGCCCGCTGTCCAACCATCCACCGGCGGCAGCGACGTGAGTGCGGGACCGCCTCCCCACAGCCACAGACCGTTTACCGCAGGCGCCGCATCCGCGATCCGAGTTCGATTCACGGCATGCTCGAACAGCCACATCTCGATTTCACTCATAAGGCGCCGCAGGCGCGGTGCGGCGGCACCGGACGGTAGATGCTTTTCAATAGGTCGATCAAGTACATCCTCGGGATCGTGGGTCGTTACGTTAAGCGCTTGCTCACCTACACAAAATAAATCAGCGCATCGTCCGGCGAGCAAGCGGATGCCGGCGTCATTCCACACGCGATTGAAATCGACGGCCAGGGCATCGGCTTCTGCCTGGCCCAGGGACAGGATACCGTCGGCAGGCAACCGCACGCTGCTCATCTCGGCGACATAGTGAACCGGTGTCGCGACGAACACCGACGCGGCATCCACCAACCCTCGTTCGGCGTACAAGGCGGCGGCCCCCACTCCCGGCATGGAGATCATTTCCGGCGCAATGACGCGAAACGCATCGAGACGCCAATCGGTTACCGCGACCGACACATCGGCGCGCGCCAGCAGTCGCTCCAGCAACTGGGAGCGTTGCCGGTTGACTGCGCCGCGGCGGGTAAAACGGAAGTAATGGGTGGACACGAACGCTCCGGCGCCAATTTCAGTATCTTACGCATATGCGCTTCACCCAAGACTCAAGTTCCGCCACTCATCTCATCCGGGCGTATGGAGCGGGCGAGCTGCGCATCAACGATG
>PMMB01000173.1:1457-3363 GCA_003165495.1 Gammaproteobacteria bacterium
TAGTTCTGTTGGGAACCGGGCAGCGCCAAATCTTCCCGGCCGCATCCTTCCGCGCTCAGTTCCTAAGCGCCGGCATCGGTTTCGAGGTCATGGATACGGGTGCAGCCTGTCGCACGTTCAACGTGCTCGTGGCGGAGCAACGTCGCGTGGTGGCGTTGCTGATGGTGTGAAATTCAAAAGAATAAAATGGCAGGGCGCTTACGGATTACACGATCAATGTGGTATCGAGAATTATTGTATTTCTTATTGATCTTCTTACTCTTTTATCCCTGTGACCCCGTGTAAACCTACAGCGCCCCGCAAATGGACTTTCCCGATCGGCGCACAGTTAAACACACGAAATGTGCCATCGCAAGCATATGGGCAATTGATCCCATAAAACAATAATTATTATAAATCAATTAGTTATATATGTATTATAGAAATTACTTTGCTCTAGAAAGGAAAGGCAATGGATCGATTGGTCGGCCGTTCTGGCGTATTTCGAAGTACAGGATCGGCGACAAGTGAGCACCCTCCCCCATGTGCGCGATCACTTGACCCATGGCGACTTCTTGGCCGTCATGCACGAGCATCTCGCGATTGTGGGCGTACGCGGACAACAAACTCTCGGCGTGTTTGATGATGATTAAATTGCCGTAGCCCCGCAAACCGCTGCCGGTGTAGACCACCCGACCGGCACTCGCGGCGCGCACGTCCTGGCCCAAGCGCCCGGACAAAAGAATGCCGCCGCCCGGAACCGGACGAGGTGCCCCTACACGGTCGGTCGGCCAAACCCATCTCAATGGCCCATTGGCGGCGCTCGGTATTGCTGGTGCATCGCCTTGTGGGGCAAGCGCTCGCGGCCTGCTCACCGGTGGCGTATTTTGCGCGCGCGGACCCGCCGTGCCGGGAGCGGGCGTCGCCGATGACTCCCTTCCGGGGCCCAACACCAAGACCTGCCCTACCGAGATACGGAAATCGGTACCAATGTTGTTCCATCGCGCCAAATCGCGAAAGTCGAGATCGTGACGCCAAGCGATGCTATAGAGCGTGTCCTCGGGACGTACAACGTAGTTATCCGGATTCTCGCCGGCAGTATCGGCACATGCGCCCAGCAACAGGCAGCACAATCCAACAGTGCAAATCGAGCGCGCGGCGCGCAACGCTAGCGCTGCAATCCCGATAGCAAGGGGACGAAGCTCACCGGGCCGAGCGACTGGCGTTCGATCCGCGTCTCACCTTTGGTGTAGCGGTAAAGCTCTTGGCGGCCATCCGGCCCTACCGGCGCGATCAGCCGGCCGCCGACGCTCAGTTGCTCAAACAGCGCGGGCGGCACGGCATGGGGCGCCGCCGTCAACAAGATCCCATCATACGGCGCGCGCGCCGCCCAGCCGATATTGCCATCATCATGCCGGAAACTGACGTTTCGAATTCGCAGCTCCCGCAGGGTACGCCGCGCACGTCCCAACAGGCTCGCAATTCGCTCGATGGTGTAGATCTTCTCCACCAGGGGCGATAGCACCGCCGTCTGATAGCCACAGCCCGTGCCGATCTCCAGGACGTTGCGGACCTCTCCCGCTGCGAGCAGAGCCTCGGTCATACGCGCCACCACGTACGGTTGGGAGATGGTTTGGCCAAACCCGATCGGCAGCGCGGTGTCTTCATAAGCACGGCTGGCCAGCGCCTCGTCCATGAACAGATGCCGCGGTACATTACGAATCCGATCGAGCACTCGCCGATCGATGATTCCCTGCTCCTGCAGGCGCTGTACGAGGCGTTCTCGGGTGCGCGCCGAGGTCATGCCGATACCGCTGAGTCGCGGACCTTCCATGAAGCTACTCAAGCTTGAGCCACTTCTGCAGTTCGGGCAGAGCGGCATGACGGGTCAAATCGATTTGCAGGGGGGTGACGGACGCAAAGCCTT
>PMMB01000148.1 GCA_003165495.1 Gammaproteobacteria bacterium
CAGCTAAGCCCGGTGCTATGCTTCTGCGATAAGGCGGTTGCAGCAGTGAACAAGGCGGCTCGCGGATTTCTCGACACATGGCATCACCGTATGCCGCGGTATGGTGCTTGCGCCGCGCTGATTGGAACCTTTGCGCTATGCCCAAATTGGGCGAGCGGCACGGTCCCCGAGGTCTCGCCGCCGCCGGCCGCCACCGCCGCGGCCATCGAAGAGCTTACGGAAATCATGGTCGAGGCACCCGAGCCGCGCTACGTTTCGCCCACCCGACGCGATCAGATAGGACGCATCTGGGCACCGGTGATGATCAACGGGCACGGGCCGTTCCGACTCGTACTCGACACCGGCGCGAGTCATAGCGCCGTCACCGCACTCGTCGCGCTGGCGCTCGGGATCCCGACGGATCAGTCGCCGCCGGTGATACTGCACGGGGTTACGGGCTCCGCCACGGTGCCGACAATTCACGTCGATACCCTGTCCGTCGGCGATCTCGCGGTCGATTCTCCCATCCTGCCCATCGTGCCGGACGCCCTGGGTGGCGCGCAGGGAATACTCGGCGCCGAAGGCTTGGAGGGCAAACGCATTTTCATCGATTTTCGTCATGACAAGATCATCATTACTTATTCGCGCAACGAGAGATCGACGCATGACTTCGTGGATGTGCCGTTTCACTCGATACGCAGCACCCTGGTCGTCGTCAATGCGGTTATCGGTGATGTGCGCGTCAAGGCAATCATCGACACCGGGGGTCAGACGACCATCGCGAATCTTGCCTTGCGGAATGCTCTTGCTTGGCACAGCGCGAGGTACAGGGGCAAGCCAGACCAAATCATTGGGGCCACCAAGGACGTTCAGAACGGTGAAATCATGCCTATGCCCGCGATAGAGTTCGGCTCTATCCAGATCCTCGATTCCGGCGTTACATTCGCTGACGTGTATATCTTCAAGCAGTGGAAGCTGTTGAATGAGCCCGCGATATTGATCGGTATGGATGCCTTGGGTTTGCTCGATACGCTGGTCATCGACTATCGCCGACACGAACTGCAAATGCGCATGCCAAGAGCTGGAGCGGGCTAGGTCCAAGGAGCACTGATGATCAATAAGCCGGTTATGGGAGTGGCGGTGGCGGTGGTCGTCGTCGCCGCAGGTACCTGGTACTACCTGCAAAGTCGTCATGCGGCATTGCTGCGCGCGCCCGTAGCGGCGCAACAACCGGCGCCCGCGGAGCCGCCGGCGGAACCCGCCATCCAGCATCCGTTGCCCGGTAGTCAGGGGGACTCGGCATCGAAGGCCCCATTACCTACGCTTGCCGACAGCGACGCCGCGTTAAGCGATGTGCTCAGACAGGCCGCCGGCGCCGCCGCCGTGAAGGATTATCTGCTGCCGGGAAACATCATCCGTCACTTGGTTGTCACGATCGACAATTTGCCGCGACAAAAAGTGGCGGTGGAGAAGCGGCCGACCGGCCCGGTTGCCGGATCCTTCGTTGCCGACGGCGATGAAATGCACGCCACCCTTGATCCAAAAAACTTCGCGCGCTATCAGCCCATGGTGGCGGTGGTCAGTAAACTCGATATGCAGCAACTCACTGCCGTCTATGTCCGCTTCTATCCGCTGTTTCAGCAAGCGTACCAAGACCTNNGTTGGTTCGGCCGAACGTCATGTATACCTTTGCCGATCCGGCGCTCGAGTCGCGTCCCGCCGGGCAGAAATTGCTGATCCGGATGGGTCCGGACAACGCGGCCGCGATCAAGACAAAACTCATGGAGCTGCGGGCGGCCATTACCGCTGCGCCGCCGAAGCGGTAGACTAGGGTGGCTCGGAATAAATACAAATTCAACGGGAGCTTATATGGCTAGCACGTCTGCGACCGCCGCTCTGCCCACCGAACTTGGGGCGACGCGCGATGCATGGTTGGTGATCGGGGCATCATCGCTCGGCACCGTGTTCGAATGGTACGATTTCTACATCTACGGCACTCTCGCCACCATCCTCGCAAAGCAGTTCTTCTCCGGCGTGGAACCACCGGCCGCCTTCATCTTCACCCTTCTGGCCTTCGCCGCCGGCTTCGCGGTGCGTCCATTCGGCGCCCTCCTCTTCGGGCACATCGGTGATCGCGTCGGCCGCAAATACACCTTTATCGTCACGATCACCTGCATGGGCATGGGGACCTTCCTGATCGGCGTGCTGCCGTCATTTGCATCGGCGGGCATTGCCGCACCGATCCTGCTGATTGCGCTGCGGCTGCTCCAGGGCCTGGCCCTCGGCGGCGAATACGGTGGCGCCGCGATCTATGTCGCCGAGCACGCGCCAGCCGGCAAACGCGGGCTCTACACGTCCTGGATTCAGACGACGGCGACGTTGGGTCTGTTCGTAGCGCTGCTGCTCGTCCTCGGGGTGCGCACGTACCTCGGGGAGGAAGCCTTCGCCGCCTGGGGCTGGCGCGTGCCGTTCCTGGTGTCCATTGTCCTGCTGGCGGTGTCGCTGTGGATCCGCCTGCAGCTCAACGAATCGCCAATGTTCCTACGGATGAAGGAAGAGGGCAAAAGGTCGAAAGCCCCGCTGAAGGAAGCCTTTGGCACCTGGCGGTACGCCCGGATTGCGATCCTGGCCCTCCTGGGCGCGACCGCCGGCGAAGCGGTTGTTTGGTATGGCGGACAGTTCTACGCACTGTTCTTCCTGACCACGACCTTGAGCATCAAGCCAACGATTGCTCAGATCATGATCGTCATCGCGCTGGCGCTCGGCACACCGTTCTTCATCCTGTTCGGCTGGCTGTCCGACAAGATCGGCCGCAAACCGATTATCATGGCTGGATTCGCACTCTCGGCGTTGACCTACTTTCCGATCTTCCACGCCATCACGCATTACGCGAACCCCGCTCTGGAAGCGGCCCTCGCCAACTCGCCGGTCACGGTCATGGCCGATCAGGGGGAATGCGCCTTCCAATTCAACCCGGTCGGCACGGCGAAGTTCAGGAGCTCCTGCGACACCGTGAAATCCGGTCTCGCCAAGCTCTCGGTCAACTATCGGAACGTGGTGGCGCCGCCGGGCACTACGGCTTCGGTCCAGATCGGCGACGAGACTATTGCAGCCGATGCACCTGATTTCGCCAAGGTCTTGAAGGCGGCTGTCGTCAAGCATGGTTACCCGGCGAGCGCGGATCCCGCCAAGATCAACAGAGTCATGACGGTACTGCTGTTGACGCTCCTCGTGATCTACGTGACGCTGGTGTATGCGCCGATCGCCGCCTGGCTGGTTGAACTGTTCCCGACCAGGATCCGCTACAGCGGCCTGTCGCTTCCCTATCACATCGGCAACGGCTGGTTCGG
>PMMB01000088.1 GCA_003165495.1 Gammaproteobacteria bacterium
TCCGACGCGGTCTCCGACTGGCCCTTGCTCAATGCGCTGCTGAACACCGCCAGCGGCGCCACCTGGGTATCGATTCATCACGGCGGCGGAGTCGGCATGGGGTACTCGCAGCACGCCGGCGTCGTCATCGTGTGCGACGGCAGCGAGGCTTCGGCTAAGCGCATTCGTCGCGTACTCTGGAACGATCCTGGCACGGGAGTCATGCGCCACGCCGATGCAGGCTATGACATCGCCATTGCTTGCGCGCGCGAGCAGGGTCTGAACTTGCCGATGATCGAGCATCCGTAGTGGCGAACGTCTTGGAGATTCGCGCCGGGGAGCTGACGCTCCCTGTGCTGCGGCGAATTCACGAGCAGCCGGTTGCTCTGCGCCTGTCGGCGCATGACCGCGGCCGCATTGCCGTTGCCAGTTCCATGGTCGATAAAATCGTCGCGATCGGCGACGCCGCATACGGCATCAACACCGGCTTTGGCCTGCTGGCCCAGACTCGCATACCGACCGAACAGCTCGAGCTGTTACAACGTAACCTCTTGCTCTCGCACGCGGCGGGCGTAGGCGATGCGCTGCCCGACGCAATCGTCCGCCTGATCCTCGCGCTGAAGATCAACGCGTTGGCGCGCGGGCACTCCGGGATCACCATGGCCGTGATCGAGGCCTTGCTCGCGCTGCTGGAACATGAGGTGTATCCCGTGATCCCCGCGCAGGGCTCGGTGGGTGCGTCCGGCGATTTGGCGCCCTTGGCGCACCTGAGCACGGTGTTGCTCGGCATCGGCCAGGTGCGCGTGCGCGGCGCGGTGCTGCCCGCGGCCGAAGGCTTGGCGGTGGCCGGACTCGCGCCCCTCAAGCTGCGAGCCAAAGAGGGCCTGGCATTGATCAACGGCACGCAGGTTTCCACCGCGCTGGCGTTGGCGGGACTATTCGGCGCCGAAGATGTGATTGCCGCCGCCATCGTCGCCGGCGCCATGTCGGTGGATGCTCTGAAGGGCAGCGACTCGCCGTTCGATGAGCGCATACACGAACTCCGGGGACAGCCCGGGCAAATCGCCGTGGCGCGCGAATACCGGGACTTGCTTGCCGGCAGCGCCATTCGCGCCTCGCACCTCGACTGCATGCGCGTGCAGGACCCGTATTCCTTCCGCTGTCAGCCGCAGGTGATGGGTGCCTGTTTGGATCTGATTCGCAATTGCAGCGTCACTCTTGGCCTGGAGGCCAATGCCGTCACCGATAACCCGCTGCTGTTCGTCGAGGCAGGCGACGTACTGTCCGGCGGAAACTTCCATGCCGAACCCGTGGCGTTCGTGGCCGATACGCTGGCGCTCGCCCTTGCGGAAATCGGCAGCCTGGCGGAGCGACGGGTGGCCGTCTTGGTCGATCCCAAAATGAGCGGTCTACCCGCCTTCTTGGTCGAGAACAGCGGCGTGAATTCCGGTTTCATGATCGCGCAAATCACCGCCGCGGCTCTGGTGTCTGAGAACAAGACCATCGCCACACCCTGCAGTGTCGACTCGATTCCAACCTCCGCCAATCAAGAAGACCATGTCAGCATGGCGACCCATGGCGCGCGCCGTTTGGGTCCCATGGTCGACAACGCGGCAGCCGTGATCGGCATTGAATTGCTGGCCGCGGCACAGGGCATCGACTTCCACAGGCCCGCCCAATCCTCGCCCAGCCTCGAACAGGTTCACGCCCGCATTCGTAGCGATGTGCCGTTCTATGCGGTTGATCGGTACTTTGCGCCGGATATCCAGGCCGCACAGCACTGGGTCAAATCAGGACGCTTCTCTTCACTGGTGAAACGGATCTTGCCGTCGAGGGCCGGCAACTAATGTCTTCGCCGCGGCAGTCCGAACCGCTTTTCGAACATGTGCCGGGCGATGGGCCGCTCCTGATCAGCTTCCCGCATTCGGGCACGTACGTGCCGCCCGACCTGGCCGCCCGCCTGCGGCCCGCAGCACTCGATCTGCCCGACACCGACTGGTTCGTCCCGCAGCTGTATGATTTTTTTCGCGACTTGGGCGCCTCCATCATCCGTGCAACTCATACTCGATATGTCGTCGATTTGAACCGGCCGCCGGATGGAGCGCCGCTGTACCCCGGCCAGCGCGAAACCGCGGTCTGCCCCACCGAAAGCTTCGACGGCGACGCGTTGTACCGGGATGGCGCGAAACCGACCTCCGCCGAAATCGCCGAGCGCCTGCATTCGTACTGGCATCCCTACCACAACAAGCTGGCGGCACTGACGCAGGAACTCGTGCAGCGCCGCGGGACTTGTGTCCTGTGGGACGCGCATTCAATACTCTCCAAGGTGCCCGGGCTCTTCGATGGGCGCCTCCCTGATCTCAACGTGGGCACCGCCGACGGCCGCAGTTGCTCACCGGCCCTCTTGGATCGCATCGTCGCCACTTTGAGCGCGCAAAAACCATTCTCGTTCGTGGTCGACGGCCGATTCAAAGGGGGCTACATCACTCGCCATTATGGCAATCCCGCCGCGCGAATCGATGCCGTTCAATTGGAAATCGCGCAACGTGCATATCTCGTGGAGACACGAACCCCGGCGTTCGACGCAGCCCGCGCTCGGCCCCTGAACCGACTGTTGCGTGATTTGCTCGACGCCGTCGCAGGACGACATTCCGCTTGACTCAAGGCCCGGCTCAGCGGTATTACCGCCCCGAACTCGACGTACTGCGATTCTTCGCCTTTTTCATGGTCTTCCTCAGCCACGTCGTTCCCGGCGAAGAGGCGTTCTACGGTCAAGCGCATGTCCCGCCAAGAGTTGCCGATCTGATCATTGGCATGGCCGCCGGAGGCGCTTTTGGCGTCGATCTCTTCTTCGCGTTGAGTTCGTTTCTCATCACCACGTTGTTGCTTCGCGAGAGGGACTTGTGCGGAACGATCGATGTATCGTCGTTTTATGTTCGGCGAATGCTGCGAATTTGGCCGTTGTACTTCGCATTTCTGTTCATCGTATCGCCGCTCCTGCATTACATCCTGCCTGATGCAAACATGCCCCTGAAATACATTCTGGCCTATGCCCTGCTGTCCGGAAATTGGGCGTGTGTCCTTTGGGGCTATCCACACAGTGTCGCGGCCCCCCTGTGGTCAGTCTCGATTGAGGAACAGTTCTATCTGAGCTGGCCATTCGTCATGCGTCGATGGGTACACCATTTGGCGATCGTCGCGTCTGTGCTTCTGGCAGTGTCGTTCATCACTAGGCTTTGCTTGGTCGTGCATGGAGCGATACACCCGCAAATCTGGTGCAACACTCTGGCCCGGCTTGATCCCATCGCGTGTGGTGCGCTTCTCGCTGTACGCGTAGAGCGAAAAGAAATCGCGCTCTCACCATGGATCCGCGTCATGCTGCTATTGTTCGGCTGCGCGCTACTGACCGCCGCTGGTCACTATGGAGACTTCGTCGGAACCAACGCCCTGATCACGTTCCCTGCTGTCACCGCGGCTTGCATCGCCTTGATTCTTGGCACGCTCGGCTTGCAGATCGCATCGGGTCGCAGTCCGATCGTCCGGGCATTGACGTATTTGGGTCGTATCAGTTACGGACTGTACGTATTCCATTGGATGTTTATCGTAATTTTAGGTGTGCCGTCCCATCATGGCTTGGCCGCTCGCTCGACCCGAGCCATAGCGGCCTTGCTCGCCACCATCGCGACCGCTGCTGTCTCATATCATTTTTTCGAGAAACCGTTCTTGCGGCTGAAAGAGAAGTTCGCGCGGGTCAAATCGCGCCCGGCTTGACGGTTCCGTGTGAGTTAAGGCAACAGGTGAACGCGCTCACGTTATATAGTGAATCGCCACCTGCCCGGAAGTTGCCGTTCGTGGGGAGATTCAATTGCGTCTGACCGTACTCATTTTTGTCGCTGCGTTTTCTTCTGCGTATGTGTTTGCCACGCAACGCGTTCCTGACGCCATCATTTCGGACCCGCCTCCCGACGCCAAATTCCCCGCACGAATGGAGGTGATTCATGTTCCGAGCGGCGGCGTGCAAATCAACGGCGTGGTTTATGTCGCGTCCGGGTCTGCTCCACACCCGACCTTTGTTTTGTTTCACGGTCTTCCCGGAAACGAGAAGAATCTGGACCTCGCGCAGGCCGTGCGCCGCGCCGGTTGGACTGTCGTTACAGTGAACTATCGGGGCTCTTGGGGCAGCCCGGGCAACTATCGTTTCGCGCAAAACCTGGAGGATGCGGAGGCGACGCTCGCATTTATCCGGTCCCCTGAAAATGCCAAGCATCTCTCGATCGACGTCGGTCGCATCGCTATCGGTGGTCATAGCATGGGCGGTTGGGTTGCCGCAGAGACGCTCGCGCGTGAGCCCAACGTACTCGGTGCCGTGACTATCTCTGCCGGTGATATCGGTGCTCTCGGTCTGCGGGCACAACAAAATCGCGCGGCTGTAGTGGCTCTCATGAACGATAACCGGGAATCTCTCGTCGGCGTGACCGGCGAGTCCATGGCGGATGAAGTAATGGTGCACGGAAAGGAATGGTCTTTTGGTACTTTGGGGCCGAAGCTTAACTCTCGACGACTCCTCGTCCTTTACAGCAACGATTTCGTCAAGGCAGATTCCATCGAGTTGATCAAAGAGGTTAAAGCGGCCGGCGGAACTACCATCGCTGAAGACTACGTGGCCACGGATCACAGCTGGTCCGATCATCGGATTGCTCTTGAGGCACTCGTTATCAACTGGCTCCAGAGTCTTCCCAGTCAGCCATGACCTGCCTGAATCGTTCCCACCGTAAAATGAAACTTCTCGCCGCGATCGCCCTTGTCATCGGCTTCGTTCCCTGCATGAGCCGCGCGGCAGAGCTGAATCTCGCGACGCTGACTTGCGGCAAATACGAAAACGAAGTTCTGCCCGCCGCCGCCACGAATCCGACTTCGGATTCGCTCAATA
This sequence comes from Gammaproteobacteria bacterium, assembly GCA_003165495.1. GTDB lineage: Bacteria > Pseudomonadota > Gammaproteobacteria > Steroidobacterales > Steroidobacteraceae > Bog-1198. Next base: position 4,910 of record PMMB01000088.1, read on the forward strand.
CGGTGATGTGGTTGTTAGGCTATTCCGTCGCAAAATCCGGAGCTCATGTCATGTACCCGGATGCGCTGGCGCCGTTCGGATTCGCGCTGGATAACGAGTGCAAGAGCAATCCCGCCGAGAGCGTGTTGGATGCGCTGGCCATCGTCAAACCCGAGCCCAAGAACCCGATGAATCTCACCACCCTTGAATGCGCGGCATTCGCATCGCGGCACGTAGCGATGGCCCGCACGGACCCGGAAAGCGCGAACACTATCATGATGTGGTTGTTCGGCTTTTCCACGGCAAGGTCCGGCAGCCATATTTTCGATGCGGATTCGCTGAACTCTTTTCAAACCGCCTTGCTGGCCAACTGTGCGAAGCATCCCCAGAGCAGCCTGTTCGATGTTTTGTCCACGTTGCACCCCAAACCCTAGCTCGCCAGGCCCTCGATCCACGTCTTCTGCACTTTGAATTCGTCATCCATCAGGACCAGATTCGCCCGATAGCCCGGCGCGATGCGCCCGAGCTCCGACCCAAGCCCGAGAAACTCGGCCGGATATTCGCTGGCCATGCGCGCGGCCTCGACGATGTCGAGACCCAACATCGAGACCGCGTTGCGCACCGCTGCGGCCATGTCGAGCGCGGTGCCCGCGAGGGTTCCGTTCTCATCGCGGCAGACGCCGTCGACGACTCGAATCGTGCGGCCCTGCAGGACGAAGGTGGGCTCGGTGGATCCCACGGCCGGCATTGCGTCCGTGACCAACATGAACCGATCGTGGCGCTTACAGCGCAGCGCGAGCTTCAGCATGACCGGATCGACGTGGTGGCCATCGACGATGATTCCGCACCAGGTCTTTTCATCGTACAGCGCGGCGCCGACGATACCGGGGTCGCGCGGCTCGAGACGCGCCATCGCATTGAACAAATGCGTGAAGCCCCGCAGTCCGTTCGCGATGGCCGCCGTCGTCTCGCCGAAGCTGGCGTCGCTGTGCCCGGCGGATACCAAGATGCCGACGGCAGCGAGCTTCGCGATTATTTCCGGCGTGGTCATCTCCGGCGCCAGAGTCAACACCGTCCGCCCGCCGCGCAGCCGGCTCAGCAGCGACACCAAGCTGGTGTCGAGCAGCCGCAGGTGTTTGGAGTCGTGCACGCCGCGACGCACCCAGTTGAGGAACGGCCCCTCGATGTGAATACCGAGGACGCCGGGCATGCCGGCATCGAGCGCGGACTGCACGGCGGTGATTGCGCGCCCGATCGCGTCGAGATCGTCGCTGATCAGCGTGGGCAAGAAGCCGGTGGTGCCAAAACGCCGGTGCGCCGCGCCGATGGCGCGGATCGACTCGGGACTCGGGTCATCGTTGAACAGCACGCCGCCGCCGCCGTTGACTTGCACATCGATGAATCCGGGCAACAAGAGTTGCCCCTTAAGATCCACGATGACCGCTTCGGAGCAGCGCGAATCCGTAGGATCGACCAGCGCTTCGATGCGCGTCCCCGAAAGCAGCAGCGTCTGTCCGCTCACTAGACCCAGTGCGGTCAGAAGCCGGCCGTTCACGAGTGCGGTACGCATTACACCGTCTCCGTGATCTTTTAGAACAACAACTGGCATCATTTTATTACGACTCATTAACTGCATTAGATATTTAGGAATATATTGTGTGTTTATTACACGGCACTAGCAGATTTTGACAATTGGTATTATATGCAGCAACTTCTCAGCCTATGGATGTCGGCGCTGATGATGCCGACTTTCCGCCGCGCCGCTTTGCTGGTTTCCGTTGGATCTATGGTACTGGGAGGCACAATCGTGTCAGTGGCTGATACCTCATCACCAGATGCCATGCTCGCCCGTGATAAGGCCTTGGAACTCCCGACTGCCTACGTGCCGCCCCCGGGCGATCCGCTGGAGCATCATGCCGCGGGCTTCGCTCAAATCATGTGCTCCGCCGTGTTCATTACCGGACTCGACCCGGACTTCGCGGCTGAGAACGTCGGTTACTTCACCGCGCCTTACGCCGAACGCGCGAAACTCGGCAAGCCGGTCGTCGATCGCGCAGCGAAAACAGTCAGCGTCGCCGTCCCCGGCGGAGCCGTACGGATCGCCAAGTACTTCGGCGATCAAGGCTGCGTGACTTTTCCCATTGGAACGACCGCCCTTGGGTTCACGCCGCAGTCGATCAAATCGACGCTCCCCGATCCGGCGACGCGGGCATGGCCGACGGGAGATAAAGTCTCGGGCGGCTTCCCATCGGAGCTCAACCTCCACAAGGTCGATCAAGCGTTGAACGCGGCTTTCGCCTCGCCCGCCGGAATGACGGCCGCCGTTGTCGTGACGTGGCGAGGTCGCATCATCGCCGAACGGTATGGGAGCGGCATCACCGCGCACACGCAGCTCGAGAGTTGGTCCATGGGCAAGAGCGTGACGGCCGCACTCATGGGAGTTCTCATCCAGCAGGGCGTATATGATCTATGGCAACCGGCGCCCGTCCCCGAATGGCAATTTTCGGACGATCCGCGCGCCAAGATTCGCATCGCGGATCTGTTGCGCATGTCGAGCGGCCTGCGCATCCGCGCGCCGTACGATCCTGACTACGATCCCGCCGGACCGTATCCGGACCATCTTTATCTGTACACCGGCGGCGTCAATTCCTTTCACTATGCCGCGACGCGCCCCCTGCAATGGCCCCCCAACAGCGTAGGTCGTTATCGAAATACCGACCCCGTGCTCGTCAACTATCTGATTCGTCTCGCCGTCGAGCGACGCGGCGAGAACTACGGATCCTTCCCGCAGCACGCACTGTTCGACAAGATAGGCGTGCGCAGCATGGTGATTGAAACCGATCCCTTCGGTAATCTGCTCACTCAAGGCTACGATCTGGCCTGCGCGCGCGATTGGGCGCGTTTAGGCAATCTGTACCTGCAGGACGGTGTATGGAATGGGGAACGGATCCTGCCGCAAGGATTCGTCAAGTTCGTGAGTACTCTGGCGCCGGCGTGGGTCGCCGACGGCAGGCCGATCTATGGCGGTTTCTTTTGGATCAATGGCGACGGCGCTCTTCCCGTGCCCAAGGACACGTACTACATGGCGGGCGCCGGCGGCCAATACACCATGATCATTCCTTCGCACGATCTGGTCGTCGTAAGGCTCGGGCATTTCAAGGGTGACGAGGCCGGCAGCAAGGACTTACATAATGCGCTGTCGATGTTGCTCGAAGCCGTTCCCTCTCACAAGCAACTGTGAGAAAGGTCCTACGGGGTCACACGCTTCCAACCGACTGCTTCGCTCTCTGCGAACAAAAACAATGACGGTAAGTCGCAACTACCGTTTGACGTGCAAGGAGATCTGGAATGAGTGCCGCGCTCCAAGAGCTATTCGACGGAGTCGACGATTTGAT
>PMMB01000230.1 GCA_003165495.1 Gammaproteobacteria bacterium
GTCTGGCGCCAGGATCACAATGGATTCACGCATCAAGACCCCGGTTTTCTCGACCATGTCGTCAACAAGAAGGCGCAGATCGTGCGGGTGTACTTACCGCCGGACGCCAATTGTCTACTGTCCGTGATGGATCATTGCTTGCGCAGCCGCCATTACGTCAATGTGGTGGTGGCGGGCAAACATCCGGCCCCGCAATGGCTGTCGATGGATGCAGCCGTCAAGCACTGCAGCGAAGGCATTGGGATCTGGCAATGGGCCAGCAACGATCAGCGCGGCGAACCCGACTTGGTCATGGCCTGCGCGGGCGATGTGCCGACGCTCGAGACTCTGGCGGCGGTGTCCATTCTGCGCGAGCAACTCCCCGAGCTCAAAGTTCGCGTGGTCAATGTCGTCGACCTCATGAAGCTGCAACCGAGTTCGGAGCATCCGCACGGTCTGAACGATAGCGATTTCGACTCGCTGTTCACGACGAACAAACCGGTCATCTTCGCCTTTCACGGGTATCCCTGGCTCATTCACCGTCTGACTTACCGCCGCCGCAATCACGAGAATCTGCATGTCCGCGGGTACAAAGAAGAGGGCACGATTACAACCGCGTTCGATATGACGGTGTTGAACGACTTGGATCGTTTCCACTTGGTGATGGACGCCATCAATCGCTTGCCGCAGACCGGCAGCCGGGGCGTTTATCTGCAGCAGCAGTTGCGCGATAAATTGATCGAGCACAAACGCTATATCGATCGCTACGGACAAGACATGCCGGAAATCCTGAATTGGGCGTGGCCTGACCATGCCGAGGCCTGACCATGCCAGTTACGGCCGGAGTGACCGCGATTTCCACCAATCACGACCGGTCTCACCAGAGCGCCGGGTCGCCCTTCCCGCGCGGCGCGAACTGGGATGGTCAGGGCGTCAATTTCTCGCTGTTCTCGGAGACCTCCGAATCCGTCGAGCTTTGTTTGTTCGACGCGTCGGGGAGCAACGAACGGCGCATCCGCATCCGCGAACGTACCAGCGGCGCCTGGCACATATACGTGCCGGGAATCGGACCGGGCCAGCTGTACGGTTATCGCGTGCATGGCCCTTACGTTCCGGAAAGCGGGCAGCGCTTCAATCCCAATAAGTTGTTGCTCGATCCCTATGCCAAGGCGATCGGCCGGCAACTGAAGTGGGCCGACGAGCTGTTCGGTTATCATCTGGGAGATCCGGACGGCGATCTATCTTTCGATGATCGAGACAGCGCGCCCTTCGCTCCCTTGGGATTAGTCGTCGACCCCAGCTTCGACTGGAGCGGAGAGCGCCGGCCATCACACCCGCTACATGAGACCGTCATTTATGAGGCCCATGTCCGCGGCATGAGCTATTTGCACCCTGACATTCCCAGCCACTTGCGCGGCACCTATGCGGGCATCGCGTCGGAACCGATCATCAAACATCTGCAAAGCTTAGGTATAACCGCGCTCGAGTTGATGCCGGTGCATTATTTTCTGCACGACCGACATCTCGTCGATAAGGGACTGCGCAACTACTGGGGATATAACACCCTGGGTTTCTTCGCCCTGGAGCCGGGTTATGCGTCCAACAGCCAGGATCCGCGCGATGTGATCCGTGAATTCAAGGAGATGGTCAAGGCGCTGCACAACGCCGGAATCGAAGTGATCTTGGACGTGGTGTACAACCACACCGCCGAAGGCAATCACGCCGGTCCGACTCTCTCGTTCCGCGGTATCGACAACCTTGCGTATTACCGGGTAATGCCGGCCGATCCCCGGCACTACATGGATTTCACCGGTTGCGGCAACACACTCAATATGGTGCACCCGCATTCGCTGCAACTGCTCATGGACAGCCTGCGTTACTGGGTCACTGAGATGCACGTTGACGGTTTTCGATTCGATCTCGCGTCCGCGCTCGCCCGAGAACTCAACGAAGTGGATCAGTTGGGGGCCTTCTTCGACACGATTTACCAGGATCCGACGCTCGCTCCCACGAAATTGATCGCCGAACCTTGGGATCTCGGCGAGGGCGGCTATCAAGTCGGCAACTTTCCACTGGGATGGATGGAATGGAACGGCAAGTATCGCGATACGTTACGTAAGTTCTGGAAGGGCGATATGGGCCTGCACTCGGATATCGCGACTCGCCTCGCGGGCAGTGCCGATCTGTATGAAACCACTCGCCGGCATCCCTCGGCCAGCATCAACTTCGTCACGGCGCATGACGGGTTCACGCTGCAGGATCTCGTGAGCTACGATGACAAACACAACGCCGCCAACGGCGAGGAAAACCGCGACGGCACCGACGACAATAGTTCGTGGAACGGCGGCGCGGAAGGTCCGACCGACGATGCGGGAATCATCGAACTGCGCGAGCGGCAAAAGCGCAATTTCTGGTGTTCCCTGATGTTCGCTCAAGGTTCGCCCATGATCTCCGGCGGCGACGAATTAAGCCGCACTCAGAACGGCAACAACAACGGCTATTGTCAGGACTCGGAAACTTCGTGGTATCACTGGGATCTGGACGCGCCGCGTGCGGCATTTCTGGAATTCGCGCAGCGAGTGGTCCACTACCGCAAGCAGCACCCGAATTTTCATCGCTATGCGTTCTACGATAGTGATCCAGAAGCGAAGCACCCCGACAAAAATATCGTATGGTTTAGAGCCGACGGCAAGCGGATGGTGGCCAAGGACTGGGAGGACGGCGGTTGGATGCGTACTCTCGGCATGTTCATCAACGGCATGGCGCCGGAAATTCGCGACGGCAGGGGACAGTGCGCCGAGGACGCGGACTTTTTGTTGCTCCTCAATGCCTATCACGAACCCGTGTCGTTTCGCATTTCTCATCAACTGTACCCTTCCGGGTGGAAGGTGGCGTTCGATACTGCGCGCCCCACGCTGCCGGTGGAGCAGGAGGCAGTGAAGCGCAATCGATTGGTGAGTCTCGCAGCGCGCTCCTTCGTCGTTCTCAGTCATGAGCGGTAAATGGATTGCGAGCTATCGGCTGCAGCTGCATGCCGGCTTCCCCTTAGGAAAAGCACAGCAGGTGCTGCCGTACTTGGCCGATTTGGGAATCAGCCATGTTTACCTCTCGCCCTGCCTGCAGGCAGTTCCCGGCAGCCAGCATGGATACGATGTCACGGATCCCACGCGGATCAGCGAGGACCGCGGCGGCGANNGCGTCGGAGCACAATCCCTGGTGGGACCATGTGCTGGCGCATGGGCCGTTCAGCGAGTTTGCCGAGTACTTTGATTTTAGAAACCAGCCGCGCCAATCCTTCCGCGTGCACTTGTGTTCTCTGGCGCGACCCTACGGTGCGGCCATCGAGGCGGGTGAACTCACGATCGAGGTCACGCAAGGACGTCCACGCGTTCGCCATTACGAGAATACCTGGCCGTTGGGGCCCGCTTCCTGGGGCAATCTACTGTCGGCGAGCGCGGTATCCTGCTTCAGCGAGCTCGAACGACTGCGAGTCATCGAAGAGCCCGATGAACAGGATCGGATCGCGTACGCGAGGCACACGGCGCAAGCCGAGGACGCGCTCGCGGATGCGCTTAGGCAAGGACAGCTGCAGGATGCCGTGGATCGCACGCGGGGCGATAAGGAACTGTTGGATGCCGTGCTGCAGCGCCAGTTCTACGTGCTGCACGGCTGGAAGCTCGCCGGCGAACTCGGCAACTACCGGCGTTTTTTCGACATCGGCACCTTAAGCGGTATTCGCACGGAACTGCCGGCCGTGTTCGAAGCCACACATGCGCGCATCGAGGCGATGATTGCCCTAGACGAGATCGACGGCGTGCGGGTCGATCACCCGGATGGCTTGCGGGAACCGTTGGAGTACTTCAAGCGCTTGCGGGCATTGCTGCCGAAGGGGCGAATCTACGTCGAGAAGATTTTGGAGAACGACGAACGCCTGAAGGACGATTGGCCGATCGATGGCACCGTCGGTTACGAGTTCCTTGCCAAAGTGAATCGCTTGTGGATGGACGATCAACGAGCCGGTGTGCTGACCGCGACCTATTCCGATTTCACCGGGCACCCGGTGAACTTCGCCGCGCTGGTCCGCGAAAAGAAGCGCGCCATCGTCGAGTCGACATTCTCCGGCGACCATGAACGATTGGCCGAGGCTGCACTCAAGATCGCGCGTGCCGAGCGGCAAACCCGAGACTTGAGCCCGCGTGATCTGCGCGAAGCCTTGGCACGCTTGAGCATCGCACTGCCCATTTATCGGACCTATAGAACTCTCAACACCGTGCACGATGACGACAAGCGCATACTGACCGAGGCCGTTCAACGCGCGCGAATTGGCTCTCCGGAGATCGACGCCGCGACTTTCGATTTTCTGGCGACGCTGTTCACCAAATCGCGGCTGAACGAGGCCGAGGCGGATTTCGTCGCCAAATGGCAGCAGCTGACGCCTGCCGTCATGGCCAAGGGCGTGGAGGACACCACATTCTACTGCTTCGATCGCCTCGTCTCCTGCAATGAGGTGGGGTCGCAGGCGTCACTGATTGGGATTTCGGCCGATAAATTCCACGAATTTTGTCACTCCCTGAGCGATCGGTGGCCGAACAATTTGCTCGCCACCTCGACGCACGACAACAAGCGCAGCGAGGATGTGCGCACACGCATTTCGATCCTGTCGGAAATTCCGGAGCGGTGGGCGGAAGGCTTGCATCAATGGTCGAAGCTGAACGCTGCCGCCTGGCAGAATCATGCACCAGACCGTCATGCCGAATATCTCCTGTATCAAACGCTCATCGGCGCGTGGCCCATCGACCGCGAGCGTTGTTGGCGGTACATGCTCAAAGCCTGCCGCGAGGCGAAGATCAACACCTCGTGGCACGAACCCAACAATGCCTATGAGGAATCCATCCGCGGCTTCGTCGACGGTGTATTCCAGACACCGGAGTTCATCGCAAGCCTGGAGCGTTTCGTCGACCCGCTGATTCTGCCCGGTCGGATCAACAGTTTGGCGCAGACTCTCATCAAAATGGTCGCGCCCGGCGTGCCCGATTTTTATCAAGGCACGGAATTGTGGGATTTGAGTCTGGTTGACCCCGACAATCGGCGTCCGGTGGATTTCGGGTTGCGCGCGGCGCTCGTCCGCCGCGCACGCACGATGAGCGCTGTCGATGTGCTGGCGGAGTGGGATTCCGGGTTGCCTAAATTGTGGTTGACGGCGCGCTTGCTGGCGATTCGGCACGAACGCGCGCAAGATTTTTCCGATCAAAGCAAGTATCAGCCGCTGGTCGCGCAGGGCACTCATTTGGGGCGGTTGCTCGCCTTTCGCCGCGGCGAGAATCTCATCGCCGTCGTGCCGCGCTTCACCATGACCCTGGGTGGCGAGTGGGGCGATACACGGCTGCCGCTGCCGGGCGGCGTGTGGCGCAACTGCTTTACCGACGCAGTCCTGCAGCGAGAGGTCATACCGGATGCGCTGTTCAATTCGTTTCCGGTGGCCTTGTTGATTCGGGAAGGGGCATGAATATCTCGGTGTGGGCACCTTCGGCGACGTCAGTCGAGTTGGTTACGCCGGAGCGGCGAATCGCGCTGCACGCGGGAGCAGCGGCATACGCGGATGCCCCGGTGCATGCGGGGGTCCCTGAATATGCGGGGGTCCCTGGATATTGGCACACCGAAGTCGAAGAATCTCTCCTGGCGCGCGGTTATCGTTTCTCGGTCGACGGCGGCGAACCGATTCCTGATCCGCGATCGAAGTGGCAGCCCGATGGCGTGCATGGCAGTTCGCATATCGTCGACGAGCAGACTCGCGTCGCCGGTTTCCAGGCACAACCGCTGAGTAAGGCGGTCATTTATGAACTGCACGTCGGCACATTCACGCCCGAAGGAAGTTACGCCGCGGCGCAGGCAAAGCTCCCGCACTTGAGTAAGCTGGGCGTCACTCACGTGGAACTCATGCCGCTGGCGACGTTTCCCGGCCGGCGCGGGTGGGGATATGACGGGGTGGATTTGTATGCACCGTGTCCCGCCTACGGCACGCCACAGCAACTCACCTCATTCGTGCACGCTTGTCACGCACAGGGTCTCGGCGTGCTGCTGGATGTGGTCTACAACCATTTGGGCCCCGATGGGAATTACCTGGCGCATTACGGACCGTATTTCACCGATCGCTATAAAACCAATTGGGGTGCGGCGATCAACTACGACGGATCACAGAGCGATCCGGTGCGGCGCTTCATCATCGACAATGCCTTGATGTGGCTGCGCGACTATGGATTCGACGGCCTGCGCCTGGACGCGGTGCACGCGATGTTCAGTTTCGACGCCGTTCATGTCCTCGAAGAGCTGGCAATCGCCGTCAGGGAAATGGGCGAGAAACTCGGCCGCCGCTTCGTACTCATCGCCGAGAGCGACCTGAACGATCCACGACTGGTGCACTCGGCGTCTCAGGGCGGCTACGGTCTGGACGCGCACTGGGCCGACGATTTCCATCACGCGGTACACCGATTCTTCACGGGTGAGACCGACGGCTACTACGCGGATTTCCAGGGGTTGGAGGACGTAGCGACGGCGCTGCGCGATGGTTACGTGTATCAGGGGCAGTATTCGCCGCATCGCGGGCGGCGGCATGGGCGGCCGCCGACACGCGTTGGCGCGCATCAGATCGTGGTGTGCGCGCAAAATCACGATCAGATCGGCAATCGTGCCCAGGGAGAGCGCTTGAGCATGATGCTGGATGTGCCGCAGCTCAAAGCCATTGCGGCGTTGACGGTGCTGTCGCCATTCGTGCCCTTGTTGTTTCAAGGCGAGGAATGGGGTGCGCAGACTCCTTTTCTCTATTTCACCGATCACGAGAATGCCGAGTTGGGCCGGCTGGTGGCGGACGGACGCAGCAAGGAATTCAGCGGTTTTCGCTGGCAGGGTGCCGTGCCGAATCCACAGGAACTCGAGACCTTCACTCGCTCGAAGCTTGATTGGTCCGAACTATCGGAGGAGCCGCATGCCGAGATCTACGAATGGTATCGGCGGCTCATTCAACTGCGGCACAACAGGCGGGGACGGACCAAGGCCGCCGTGAACTTCGATGCAAAGGCAAAATGGTTGAGGTTTGTCCACGACGACTTGCTCTGCGTGTTCAACTTTGCCGCCACGGCGCAGCGGCTGCGCATGCCCCGCGGCGAGTGGGACCTGGCACTCAGGTCCGATACGAAAGAGGCGAAAATGGCGGGCGAAGTGCCGGGTCGGACGACGCTTGTATATCGGCGGCGCGGATAGGGCTCCCGGCAATGCCGACTCGTCATTGATTCATCAATTGGGTTTGCGCCAAGGCGACGCCGGCCAGAGCGCCGACGACAACCACCAGCAGCGGCGGCGCACGCCACATGATGAGTAGGATAAAGCCGATGAGCGCCACGCTAAAATCCGCCGTCGTTCGCACCGAACTGGTCCAGACCGGGTTGTAGAGGGCGCCGCCGAGTATTCCAACGACCGCGGCATTGATGCCGCGCATGGCTGCCTGGGCGCCGGCGCGGGTGCGAAATGTTTCCCAGAATGGCAGTGTGCCGACGAGGATCAGCATGCCTGGAAGAAATATACCGATCAGTCCCAGCGCGGCCCCCGTCGCGCCGTGCGGCGACGGTCCCACGACGGCGCCGAGATAGGCTGCGAACGTGAACAGTGGACCGGGGATTGCCTGCGCGGCGCCGTAGCCGGCGAGAAAGGTATCGTCGCTGACCCAACCCGGCGCCACAAAGGCATCCCGCAGCAGGGGCAGCACCACATGACCGCCGCCGAACACCAATGCGCCGGAGCGGTAAAACGCATCGAACAGCGCCACGCCCTGGGCTAATCCGAGTCCACGAACCAGGGGCAGACCGACCAGTAAGAAAATAAAAATCACCAGCGACACGATCCCGGCGCGGCGCGAAACGGGAACGACAATGACGCCGGTCGATACGGGTGCGGGGGTACGGCAGAGCCAAAGTCCCACGACGCCGCCCAGGAGAATCGCGGCGATTTGGCTGCCCGACGAGGTGCTGAACAGGACGATCAGCGTTGCGGCGCCGGCAATGGACGCACGTTGTCGGTCAGGACACAGGGTGCGGACCATCCCCAAAACGGCTTGCGCCACGATCGCGACCGCAACGAGCTTCAGGCCGTGCAACAATCCCAGTCCTACCGGCCCACCCAGTGTGTTCGCGCCATACGCGAACAACAGGAGCGCGATCGCGGATGGCAGGGTGAAGCCGGTCCAGGCCGCCAGTCCCCCCAGATAACCCGCACGTATCAAACCGATGGAAAATCCCACTTGGCTACTGGCCGGACCCGGCAGGAATTGACAGAGCGCCACGAGATCCGAGAAGCTCGCGTCGTCGAGCCAGACGCGGCGCACGACGAATTCCTCGCGGAAGTAGCCGATGTGAGCGACCGGTCCGCCGAATGAGGTCAATCCCAGCTTAAGGAAAACCCGTAGAACCTCGAGAGGCGAGTGGGTCCCTGATGGCTCACGCATACTTGAAAAGTGCCATGAATCCGAAGTCCATGTGCAATTGCTGGTGACAATGAAAGAGCGTCAGTCCCGGATTATCCGCAACGAAGTCAAACGCGAGTTCCTGGAACCCTCCCAGCATTACGACATCTTTAGTCACGCCTGCGGTTGGCTTACCGCCAACTTGAGTCAGCTCAAAGCTGTGCCGGTGTAGGTGCAGCGGATGAATGTCGTCGCTGGCATTGCGGAATTTCAGCCGATAACGGCGCCCCTCGCGCACCGTGTACATCGGCTTCATCGTCTGCATAGAAAATGCTTCGCCATTGAGCATCCACTGGTTGAAACCGTCGAGCGCGGCGTTGTGCTTGACGATCGTGATCTCGATCGTCTCATCAGGCTGGGCCGGCACGGAATCAGTTCTTCCGAAGCGCGTGTAATCCCAGCGGAACGGTTTCGGTTTGACCCATTGCGGTTTGCCCGTCTGTCCCGCGTACTCGACGACGATGCCCATCCCATGCCGACGGTCATCGCTGTCGAGGTCGCCCATCACCCACACACCGGGTTGATTCATGTGGACAATGGCGCAGATGCGTTCGGCCGTGCCAAGCCACAGCACCGGGACTTCGGCGCGGGTCGGCACCGGATTGCCGTCGAGGGCCACGATGCGGAAGACGTGGCCAGGCATACTCAAGCTGCGGATCTCGCCGGCACTTGCATTCAATACGTGGAACAAGACGCGCTCGCCCCGCTTGACGCGGAGCGGCTCACCGGAACCAAGCATCTTGCCGTTGATGCTGAATAGTTCGTAACCGATTTCAAAGCCTTTGGTTTTCTCTTCCGCTTCTTCATCGGTGCGTTTGCCGATCTGTTGCAATTCTTTGATTGGATCGCCGGCGAGAAAATTCATGGCCATGTCGCCGCCGCGGCTGAAGGACGGCGCAAATTCCTTCATCACCAGAAAGACCTCGCGGTCGTAGGCGCCGGGATCGTCCTTCGGCTCGATGTAGACCGGGCCAGCCTGGCCGGTGTAGGTGCCACGGTTGAGGTCGCCGCCCGCGAACACATGCGTATGGTAGAAGCGAAAGCCCGATGGCTTCGGCACGAAAGAAATGCGGCGCATGCCGTGCGCAGGCACGAAGGGCGTGCCTTCTTCGGAGGCACCGTCGGCGTCGCTCGAGATCATCTGGCCGTGCCAGTGAACCAGCTCCGGCGTATCGGTATCGTTGTACAGATCCACGATGACGCGCCGGCCTTCCTTGAACCGCAACAGAGGTCCCGGAAACTGTCCGTTGTACAGGGTCGTGGAGACGATGTGTGCGGGTGCCAGTTCGACCAGTCCGGCGGCAATCCGTAGCGTGTAATCGGCGGCAATCGGGCGTGAGAATGCTTCGAGACTCGGTGCGAGGGCGGCGAGACTCGAAAGCTTCAAAAAATCACGGCGAGCGAGCGTCATTGAAGCAGCCAGTAGCGAACGCCTTGTTCCTCTAAATATTCTCTCGCCCGGGCGCCGTGCAGCAATGCCAGCGTCGACAGCAGTCCGGCTTCTGTGCAACTGCTGGCGGCAACGGTCACTGAGCGCGGCGCGTGCCAGACCGGCCATCCCGTGCGCGGATCCAATATATGGCCATATCGTACCCCATCCTTCAAGAGGTAACGACGCGAGTCGCCGCTGGTCGCGAGCGCGCCGTGTTCCAGATCCAGAATCATCTTTGCCGTTCGATCCGTGTCCGGCCGTTCGATGCCGACTTGCCACGGACCGTGCGACGGTGACCGATTTGCGCGCAAATCGCCGCCGAAGTTGACGAGAAAAGGAGCCGACCGGCGCGCCGCCAGAAGATCGTAGGCGCGGTCGACCGCGTATTCCTTGCCGATACCGCCAAAATCCAATTCCATTCCGGCCGGCAGCAACAGCCGCGGCGATTGCCACTCGAGCTTTTCGAAGCCCACCAGGGGCAGCAAATGCCGGATCGCAGCTGCTTCAGGAATGCGATCTGAGCCGTCGAATTTCCAGGCGTACCGCAATACGCCGGAGGTGATGTCGAAAAGACCGTCGCTCAAGTCGAAGCACTGGCTTGCAAAGTCGATGAGCGAGGCCGTTTCCTCATCTACTTCGATTCTGGTACCTCGATTTTCGTGGATCCAGGCCGTGACGCTGTCGTTACGATAGCGGCTGAATTTCTTCTCCACGCGCCACGCCTCTTGTGCGACCAGTGTCCCCAGCTCCAACGCCGCCGCGTCAACGGTCGATGACAATAGCGTTTCGCACGGACTCGCCATGGCGGTAAAGCAGACCGCTAGGAGATTTTCACCCCGCACCTCGACACGGAGCGCCTCATCCGGCGCATTGCTTGCTTTTCCTGCCACCGTTTCACGCTGCCGCTCAAGATCTAAAACCGCCAGCCAACTTGTACCAGGATGGCCTTAAGACCCGGGTATAAGTCGAGCCCTTGAAGGGCGGCGGGCGTGGCTATCCGCTCATTGAAAGTCTGTTGATAGTACTCCGCGCGCACACTGAATTCAGATTCGGCACGACTGCCGAGGCCAGGAAGCTTCTGGGCGTATTTCAGACCGTAGGTCAGTGCGTGAAAGGCGCCAAGACGAGAATCCGAGGATTCGAAGCCCGTGGTTGGCACGGTTGCGCTCAGGATGAACGGCGTGTAAAAATCGGCTGCCGTTTGTCGATACCAGCGAAGGGTCGGTTCGATATACCGATCCCGATTGGATAATGTCCAGCGCAGATGCAGTTGCGCGGTGTCCGAGCGCACCCCCCAGTCATCGGTCATATAGCGAAGCGACAGGGCCGTTGACAGCTGCTGGTTCCAGCCGACCCGATTTTCCCAATACGCGCTCTTGCGCGTGCGTTGATCCGGGCGGCTCTCGAATTCATATCCGGTGGTATTACCGGCGCTGTCGATGATCGAGGTAATTTTATACGGATCGTTCAGATACCCCTTGAATCGATCCACCGACACGTTGAACTCGGTCAGCCAATTTCGGGTCATTACCTGCGTGACGCCGATCAGCGCTCCCACCCCGTCCTTGGTCTTGCCCGCGTTTTTCTGGGATAACGCATAATCGCTGCCCGGCACGGGCGCACCCCCGATAGGACTCAAGGAGTCAAATTCATTACTGATTCCGAACGATAACGTGGTGTTCTTTTCGTTGAAATCATGCGCGATCGAGGCATTCACCGTGACGGAGAAAAAATCGTGCTCATCGGACACCTTGGCGCCGACGCTTAACTGATCCACCCGGGTGAACGGCAGGGTCCAATTTCCGCCGACCGCGATGCGCGTATCCTGGTAATTCGGATCGACGGGCAGTTGTCCGGGAGCGGTCGTGTACGCGTGTTTGGCTTTTCCGGACGGCGATGCAAAGGTCTGTGCCGTATGGCTCGTCAGTGCCCCATTCGGGCTGCTGCCCGACAGACTGTCGAAAGTCCCATTGAAGTTGAGCGATTGCCCGTCCGCGAAGACCTTGGCGAGGTTGACGACCGGCTCGATCGCAAGGATACGGCCATCCTCGTGGTAATAGGCAAGGGCGGAGTCTACGGACCAATCTTCCAGTAGCCCGCTATCGGCAGGGGCCACATTGGCTTGCTGACTGCGCGCCGCGGCGCCGAGCAAGGCACAGCTCGCGGCGATTAATCGCCGCCGCGCATTCGCAGGCGTCGGCCGAGGCGCTTTGGGCTTCAGTTGCATCCGCAACCTCCGCCCGCAAATGAACGGCCACCCGACGATGCCTCCTTGCTGAAATACATGTGATCGTCGATCGCCGCATCCACAGGATCAGCACCGAGCTGCATCTCTTCGCGCGCCAGCACATCCCGCTGCCAAGGCTTGACCCCCAGCGAAGTGCACCCACTTGCGATCGCCGCGCTGCATACCAGAAACAGGAAACTTAAGTGTTTGGATTTCATTTTTCCGTCAATACCTCGCGTAATTGATCCTCATAGGCCGCCTCGTCCACAGGCCGAAACCCGATATGCGTAAAGCGCACCACCCCGTGCCGATCGATGATCATGCTGGTCGGCATGCCCTGAACCTTGAAGCGCTCAGCGACTTCTCCCTGCGGGTCGAAGCGCACGTCGAAGCTCGGATGAAATCGCGCCAGGAACGCTTTAGCGTCGTCACGATTGTGGTCAAGATTAACGGCGACCACCGTGAGGCCCTGATGCTGGTAGGCATCTTTCATGGCCTGCATCCAGGGAAAGGATTGCCGGCAGGGCGCGCACCAGGACGCCCAAAAGTCCAGATACACCACGCGGCCCTGAAAGTCGTGCAGATCGACCGGCGAGGCGGCGTGTGCCCCGGTAAACGACAGGAGGCCCGCGTAAATCAATGCTTGCAGCGCCCCTGGTCTGATCAATGTCGCTCCTTTCATTGTGGGATCGCCCTGACCGTTGAATAGTTCCCGCAACATGCGCGTGAATCGGGTTCGCTAAAAATACTTGCGCGCAGACGGCAATCCCATGTACTTTGTACCGCAAAGTGAAACGATGTCAAGCATGCAAAACCTTAAATGGGCATTGGTCGAGATCAGCATGATCCGTGCGCAAGGTCGCGCGCGGCGCGCAATGTCGCGCCTATGGGTCCTGGCGCTGGTTGGGCATTGCGCCTATGCCGGTAGCGGACTATTTGGGATCGATCATGAATTGCCGCTCGATCAGAGCGGCATTTGGGCGCGCAAATATCAGACCGGACTCGAGTTTGGCGTGGTGGCGGTTGAAGTGGCCGGGAGCTTATGGCTCGGGAACGACAACCCACTGGGCCATACCCTGTGGCAGACGGTCGATGCCTCGGTGATTTCCGGGGTCGGCGTGGAGTTGCTCAAATACGGCTTCAGCCGCACCCGGCCCGATCAAGGGGGTAATCCCAATCAATGGTTTCGGGGGACTTGCTGCCAAAGTTTTCCGAGCGGCGAAGTGACTCTGCAGGCCAGTTTCGTGACACCCTTTATCGCAAATTACGCGAGGCAAAACCCTTGGATTTGGTCTCTCGAGCTACTCCCGGTGTACGACGCATTCGCACGCATGAAGAGCCAGGCGCATTGGCAATCGGATGTCATCGCCGGTTGGGCACTGGGTACGGGAGTTGGATATTGGAGTACGACGCGCAATGTCCCACTGTCGGTTCAAATCCTGCCGCGCGGCATGTCCGTCGGGTATTCCAAGCGGTTTTAGGGTGGCGATACATTCAGCCTGACAGAACGGCCGAATTGACGGCACAATGAACGATGGTCACTAATCTCATGCGGCCCCCGGCGCAGTCGAACGAAGCAGTCCGCTACGGAACGGGCGCCATGGCTTTCCATTGGGTCATGTTTTTGCTCGTCGTCGGCGTGGGCGTCCTCGGCCTCCTGCATGATTCCTGGCCAAAGCGAACCCAATCGTTCTGGATCAATATGCACGCGGTATTCGGACTACTGCTATGGGTGTTGCTCCTTGCGCGCTTCTGGTGGCGCATTCGACACGTGCCACCGCCGCCGCCGCCGGATGCCGGAGAGTTTTCGCGCCGTCTATCGGGTCCGGTGCACCTGGTGCTTTATGCCTTGATGTTCATCATCCCGATCATAGGCATCGTGACGTTCGTTTGGCACGGCCGCATTTTGAACTTCGGACTATTCCAGGTGAATTTTGGCATCAAATCCAATCGCGCGATTTTTAATCCCACCGAGGATATCCACGGCTATTTAGCCTACGGGCTTTTCGCTCTCGCCGGCCTGCATATACTGGCGGCTGTCTGGCACCATTTTATCCGGCATGACGGCGTGCTCGGGCGAATGTGGCCCGCCAGAGGCCGGCACTAGCCATCGGTTTTCGGTTCCGTGGGGTCTGATCATGCGCGCACTTCCCGAGATGGGCCGCAATGTACTCAGCGTGAGCGGTGAAAATCGAATGAGAACCATTCTGCGACTGAGCGGTTTAGCGGTAACCCTGTCTTTGGGATGCGCATCAGCCGTTTGGGCGCAAACGGATGAGATTCAAGTCTACGACGCCCAGATCGCTGCGCCCGGCGTTTTCAATTTAACCTGGCACAACAATTTCATTTCCAGCGGCAGCCAAACGCCGAGCTATCCCGGCGCCATCGTTCCGGACAAGTCACTCAACGGCGTCACCGAATGGGCTTACGGATTCGCTCCATGGTTCGAAGGCGGATTGTATTTTCCGTTGTATTCGATCACTCGCGGCAATAGCGTTCTATACAACGGATTCAAACTGAGGACCCTGTTCGTCTCCCCGGACGCGGCAAATCGCGACGTCTTTTACGGCGTCAATCTCGAATTCAGCTTCAACACTGCGCATTGGAATGAGCGACGTTACACTTCCGAAATCCGACCAATCATCGGTACTCACGTCGGTCGTTTCGATTTCATTTTCAATCCCATCGTCGATAACTCTTATGACGGAGTTTCGAACTTTGAATTCGTGCCCGATACTCGGGTGGCCATGAGAGTTTCCGATACCTATAAGTTGGCAATCGAGGAATACGACGATTTTGGCCGCATAAGCCATTTTCTTCCGGCGTCCAAACAATCGCACCAACTGTTCTCGGTTGTCGACATACACACCCACGGACTCGACATCGAAGCCGGTTTGGGAGCCGGCCTGACCAGCGCTTCGGATCATCGGGTGATCAAATTGATTCTGATGAAGGATCTTTGAGAGCCCGCCACCATGCTGCCGTCAGCAAGTCTGCATGGTGCTGCGTAAACACTGCGCTCAACGCCGGTGGAATGGACAGAAAGGGCAGCCATTGCTCCGGGAACACGTCGCGCGGTCCGTAGTGAAACCAGGGCTCCGCGCTGGTTTCCTCTTCCTCGCANNCCGAAATTCTTCAGCAGCAGGTCGCCGGGAAACACATTGCTTGCGGCTAGGTCGCGCAGGGCGTTGCCGTAGTCGATGATGGCCGACTCGGCGGCGGCGGGCTCGGCCTCGCGCAGAAATAAATTGAGCGGCCGCAAACGGCGCTCGATGTAGCAGTGTTCGACGATCAAATCCTCGCCTTCGATGCGGCAACTTTCGCCGGCCTCGTTCAAGAGCTCGTCGAGCAAGGCGGGCATGAAGCGCGCGTGCGGCAGCCGCAGGCGTTTGAACTCCTGGGCGTCGACCAGGCGGCCGGCGCGGTCGTGCCGGAACACGAATTGGTAACGCTCGATGACATCCTCGCGCGTGCTGGTCTTGGGCGCGCCGAAGCGATCGCGGATCACTTTGAACACCAGATCGTGAGAGGGCAGCGTGAATACGAGCATCACCAGGCCGCGCTCCCCCGGAGCATGCACGAAACTGTCGATGGATTTGTCCAGATGCCTTTGCAGCGCAAAATAGCGTTCCGTCTTGCCCTGCTTGGCACGGCCAAGCACCGTGTACAGCTCGTCGATGGACTTGCGCGGCATGAAAGAGCGCAGCAGAGTAATCGCCGCGCTCACCACCGGCAGATCCACATGAAAATAGGAACGCGCATAGCCGAACAGCGATCGGACATCGGCGCGCGATAACATGACGGCATCGACCTGCACGCCCTTGGACGAGTTGGTGAAGGCTAAAACCAAGGGTGTGATCGAACCGTCGCCGATCAGACGGCCGACGACAAAGGCGTGCATGCCGCGATAGAACGGCGGTTCAATCAACTCGATGGACTCAGGGTGGCCGCTGAGGCGTCCGGTCTGGAAAAATCGGCCGATTTCAGCGCTGACGCGATGCACTGCCGCTTCCGTATCGTTGATCGCCGCACCGAACGGTAAATCGGTGAGGATCTCGCGCACGGCCGTCGGCAGCGAGCTGCCCACCCGGTAGACGCGAATCGGCACCGCGCCGGAAGCGCGGCCCACGCTGGTCGCGCAAAATTCGACTTCAGGGTTGACACCGACCGTACCGAACAAATCGCGGGTGATCGAATTGAAGAACGTGCGGTAGAAATCGCTGTCGGGCCGTCGCGCGACGATGATNNTTGATATCGATCCACAGCGCCACATCGGTGCGTTTCGATTGCAGCTGGCTCGCGATCGCCGCCACACCCCGCGCCACGCGCAGCTCGTAGAGTTCGATGCGGGCGACCGCATCGAGCTGCGCCGTCTGCCAATCCTCGGC
>PMMB01000194.1 GCA_003165495.1 Gammaproteobacteria bacterium
GTGTGCCGCCCGCCCTCTTCCTTCGTCAGCACGTACACTTCGGCTTCAAACTTCGTGTGTGGATTGATGCTGCCCGGCTTGCACAGCACTTGCCCGCGCTCCACTTCCTCGCGCTTCGTTCCCCTCAGCAGCACCCCAACGTTGTCTCCCGCCTGCCCCTCATCGAGAAGCTTGCGAAACATCTCCACCCCCGTGCACGTCGTCTTCTGCGTCGCACGGATGCCCACTATCTCCACTTCGTCGTTCACCTTCACAATGCCCCGCTCGATGCGCCCCGTCACCACCGTGCCGCGCCCGGCGATCGAAAATACGTCCTCCACCGGCATCAGAAACGCCCCTTCCACCGCCCGCTTCGGCACCGGGATGTACTCATCCAACGCCTTGACCAGCTTGATCACCGCGGGCACCCCAATCTCGCTCGCATCGCCTTCCAACGCTTTGAGCGCCGAACCGGTGATAATCGGCGTCTTATCCCCGGGAAACTTGTACAGCGTCAATAGATCGCGCACTTCGAGCTCCACCAGCTCGAGCAACTCCGCGTCATCCACCATGTCCGCCTTGTTCAAAAACACCACGATGTACGGCACCCCCACTTGGCGCGCCAGCAATATGTGCTCGCGCGTCTGCGGCATCGGCCCATCGGCCGCCGATACCACCAAAATCGCCCCGTCCATCTGCGCCGCTCCCGTGATCATGTTCTTCACGTAATCGGCATGCCCCGGACAGTCCACGTGCGCGTAGTGGCGCGCCTCGCTCTGATACTCCACGTGCGCCGTCGCTATCGTGATCCCGCGTGCACGCTCCTCCGGCGCCTTGTCGATCTGGTCGTAGGCTTTGTATTCCCCGCCATACTTCTCCGCCATCACCTTCGTCAGCGCCGCCGTCAACGTCGTCTTGCCATGATCAACATGTCCAATCGTCCCCACGTTCACGTGCGGTTTCGTTCGCTCAAACTTCCCCTTCGACACGGCAAGTACCTCTTAAATAATAATAACTGGAGCCCACGAGCGGGATCGAACCGCTGACCTCGTCCTTACCAAGGACGTGCTCTACCAACTGAGCTACGTGGGCCGCATCCATTTGGAGCGGGTGATGGGAATCGAACCCACGTGATCAGCTTGGAAGGCTGACGTTCTACCATTGAACTACACCCGCACTGCGCTAGAAGCCAAAGCCAATGGCACCGAACCCTCTTCCCAGCTGGTGGAGGGGGTAGGATTCGAACCTACGAAGGCATAAGCCAGCAGATTTACAGTCTGCCCCCGTTGGCCGCTTGGGTACCCCTCCTCAAAATGAGCCGCGTATTTTGCGGTGCGGGTCACACGGTGTCAATGTCAAGTGAGCCCGCAGCCACGCCATCTCGCCATGCTTGACACTATCGTACGATATATATATCTTACGATACGTCTTACAACATATCTGGAGATAGCATGCATCATCATTTGCATCATTTCTTTGGTCGGCATCATGGGGGTCGCGGGTTCGGCCACTTCGGCAAGGGGTTCATGGACGCGGGCGACCTGGGCGGTCGAGCCTTCGGTATGGGCCGAAAATTGGCCTCCGTCGATCTGCAGCTCCTCATATTGGGGTTGCTGGCAGAAAAGCCCCGCCATGGCTACGAAATCATCAAGGCCTTGGACGAGCGCTCCAAGGGTTTTTATATACCGAGTCCCGGCATGGTGTACCCCGCGCTCACTTACCTCGAAGAAATCGGCCACGCCACTGTCGAGGTCGACGGCGCACGCAAGCTCTACCACATCACCGACGCGGGTAAGGAACACCTGGACAGCAATCAGAGCATGGTGGACGCGCTGTTTGCGCAATTCGACCGAGTCGGCGAACGCATGGACCGCGTACGACGTGCGCTGCGCGCGGAGGAAACCGGCGACGAATCCGCCGCCGAACACGAGCGCCCTGGCTCGAAGGAACTGCTGCGGGCCAGGCGCGATCTCAAAGTAGCTCTCGCCGACAAATGGGATTCCCCGCGCGAGGAACAACAGCGCATCGTCGAGATCCTGAAACGCGCCGCCGCGGAAATTTTGGGCAAATGACCCGGCGGCGAGGAGTCCGCAGCTACTTCCCCAGATTCAGTTCCATATAAGACACTCCTGCCATCGGATTGAAGTAGTACGGCTCGGTTTCTCGGAACCCCAACGAACGATACAGCGTCCGTGCAGCGTTCATATCCTCGAGAGTGTCTAAAACCATTCGCCGGTAGCCAAGCCTGCGCGCCTTGGTCACCAGCCGCTCTGTCAGCTGACGCCCGAGATTCGCGCCGCGAAGCTGCGGCTTTATATACAGCCGCTTCATCTCACATACACCGTCGGAGAATCGACGTAGCGCGCAGCAGCCAACCCACTCATCGTCGCTACTCGCAAGCAATAAGCAGCCCGACGGCGGTCCATACATGTCCGGCAGCTGATTCAGCTCGGCTGTAAGGTTTTGGAAAGCCAGATCGACTCCCATCAAGGTGCCGATTTGCGCAGCATATTCCTCGATGAGGGAACGCGCGGCTTCGAACTGCACTGTGGTGCCTGCCTCCACCAATCGATATGTCGGGGGCATGCTTATCTATCGCACCGCGAATAGGGATCCTTCCAATATTGATCCAACATGACCAATCCATTGTTCCAGTGCATTGCCATCAAAGAGTTGGATCTTTGTTTTCTGAGCAAACTCTTGAGCCTCTCGCGAAAACTGTCCGCAGGTGAGCACGTAGCCTCCACTTGCACCCAGGGCGGCTATGACCCCATTCAGCTCGCGAACCACGGTGACACCCACCTGCTGTTTCCGCCAATGTTTGCACTGAACCAGGAATCTCTCGCCATTTTTCATCAACCCTAAATCAACGCCCCCGTCCGGACCGTTACCACCGAACCCGGTCACGGTAAATCCACGCTGTCGGAATGCCTCGCTTACTATCCTTTCGAAATCACGCCAGCTCATCAGCGCCAAGGCGGTTGTCGGACTGACGCGCGTTTTGGTTGGCGGATCGTTCGCCCGTCTGCGATTCAATAGAAAAAGAGCGCTGGCCACCAGTCCGATTCCAGGTGATGTGACGACCATAATTTTGCGCTGCGTGGGTTGCCGTTGCTGCGACTCCAGTCACGGACTCGAACTTACATCCACGTATTGGGTCGAACGCTAAGCGACCTGCATCCGCTGCCGTCGCGAGTCCACCACCGCTTCGGCGGCTACCCAATCTTCGAGTTCGTGGCCAGCCGCAAATCCGCGCCGCTCGGCGAGGAAATACGCCTCCGCCGCCACCAGCTGGCGTCGAAAGTCCGGTTCAATGCCCATGGAAGCGGCCGTCACGGTTTGCACCGATTCCAGGACCACGATCACCGCACTGTCCGTCAGCTCGGGTGCCGCGGTCGCCGTCGCTTTTCGCCTCGTTGTCTTCTTACCAGGAGATACGCGTTTCGTAACCATCGCTCTGCCTCCGTGTCTGCGTCATGTTGCCCACCTCACTTCAATCGGACTATATAACGGTCTCGCACACATTTCTGCAATTAAATTCTGTTGGAAATCGCCCCGCTGTGTGCGGTTNNTTCTGCACCGGCACAGCGATCGAGATTTTCCAGAACGGTGCGTACCGCACCGGCAAGTCCGGACCAGTCGCCTGCCTTTCGCAAGCTGCCGCTCAGTTCAAGTTGCACGCCCTCGCCGGAACGGCCTCGGTTGCAAATGTTGCGAGGGTCTTTACCCGGGAAACGATGTCCGTCAGTCAGGTACGAGAGTCCGATTTCCGCAAGAGATTGCGCGACCTCCCCCTTCAGCCGTTCATTCAGACCCCCCAGCAACACGTCGGGTCCGGGCGCAGCATATCCGTGCACGGCAACGACGGTGTCGCAGCTAGAAATGAGATCGAGGGCACGCGGCTCGTCGAACCGATGGCTGGCAAGGTGCAAGCAGTCGAAATTGTCGCCGGTCGTTCGTAGCCCCTCAAACAGGTACAGCCCGTGCTTATCCCCGGCGATCAACCGGGCGATCTCGGAAGTGCGCCCTTCAATCCGCCCGCCGTGCGGCGCCAGTACAGCGACCCGGGATCGCTCGCGACGCATGACGCGCACGGCGTAGTCGACGCCTTCTATGTAGCATCGCGCGAGATCGTTGTAGCAGCGAAAGTCGTTGCAGGGAACCGGTTTAGGCACCTATACAGTCTACCGCCCCGTGCACCCTCCTTCAGAACTTCAGCGACACGCGCAGGCCCGGTCCGGCGTCATCCAGCACCAGGCGCGCACCGTGCAATTTGGTGACCGCCGCCACCAGCGATAGCCCGAGCCCGGAGCCCGGAAATTTGCGCGCCTCATCCAACCGCACGCGGCGCCCCAGCACGATCTCGCGCTTGTCCGCCGGGATGCCCGGCCCATTGTCTTCGACGATCACTTCCGGTTCGCTGCGGGGGCCGCGCAGCTGCACCCGGATATGGCCACCGTCGGGCGTGAACTTAATGGCATTGTCGAGCAAATTCGCCAGCGCCTGAGCCAGCAACTGCCGGCTGCCAAGAACCTCTGCCCCCCTTGCCACGGAACTTTCCAATACGATGCCGCGCTCTTCGCTGACCGGCGCGTACAGTTCGACCACGCTCGCGACCAACTCCGACAGATCGACCGGTTCTCGCGCCACCGTGCCGGTTTCGGCGAGTGCAATGCGTAGCAGCGCGTCCAAGGTGCTCCGCATATGATCAACCTCGGTGGTGACTCGTTCAAGAACGCGTCGCTCCAGCGAACCAGGCTCGAGTTGGGTCATCGCTTCCTCGGCGGTGGACTGCAGGCGATTGAGCGGCGTGCGCAAATCGTGCGCGGCGCTGTCGAGCACCGTGCGCATGCCGAGCGTAAGCTGCTCGATCTTGTCGAGCATGGTGTTGACTTCGCGCGCCAATGTATTGATTTCGTCGTCCGCATCGCGCACCGGCAGCCGTTGCGACAGGTCGCCGCGCATGATCTGGGTCGCCACCGCCGAGATCGCGCCCGCCTGCGCCAGAATGCGCCGGCCCATCCAAAAACCGCCGCTTAGGCCCAGCAGCAAGGTCATCGCCACCGCAGCGATCAGACCTCGCATCATGAGGCTCTTGACGTCTTGCCGCTCCTGCACGTCGTGTCCCACCAACATTCGATATCCGCCCGGCAAGGGAAAGCGCTGCGCGCGCATTTCGTGCTCCCGTGTTTCATCGCCGAACGGCACCGATACTTTGAACAGGAACCACTTGCCCTGGCTGGCATCGATCTTCGGCCATGCCGGCACATTGCCCGCGACGGGGCGCAACTGCGGATCCACCATCAAATACACCGCGCCGCGCACGTCCTGATCCTGCGAGCGTTGTTCGATCAACTCGATGAAATCGCTGCGCGATAGCACCAGCATTTGCTCGCGCAACCCCTGCACTTCGGCTTCGATCAGATTATCGGTGCTGCCGTCGACCACACGCGAGACGGCGAAATCGACCGCGCCCAAGAGCGCCGCCGCACCGCAGGCGAATACGATCGAGTAGACGATGGCGATACGGAACGGCGAGGTATCGAGTACGCCGAGAAACCGTTGATCGGGTCCCACTGGCTAAGCCGCTATTCGTCTTCGCGCAAGCTGTACCCCGCGCCGCGCACCGTGTGCAACAGGGGTTTGTCGAAATCTTTGTCGATCGCCTGTCGTAAACGGCTGATGTGCACGTCGATCACATTGGTCTGNNTCGAAATGATAGTCCCAGACGCCCTCGAGCAGCATGGTGCGCGTCACCACTTGCCCGCTGTGGCGCATCAGGAACTCCAGCAATTGGAATTCGCGCGCGGTGAGTTCGATTTTCTTGCCATTGCGCATGACCCGGCGCGTCATTCGATCGAGTTCCAGATCCGCCAATTTCAGTTTAGTATTGGCTTCCGCGCTGCCGTTCTCGCCGCGCCTGGCCAGCGCATCGATGCGCGCCAGCAACTCCGACATGTGATAAGGCTTGGTCAGGTAATCGTCGCCGCCGGCGCGAAGGCCGGTGATGCGATCATCGACGTCGCCGAGCGCGCTCAATATGAGAACCGGCATCTTACGGCCCGTGGCCCGCAGCGATTGCACCAAGGCGAGTCCATCCAACTTCGGCAGCATGCGATCGACAATCGCCAGATCGACGGCAATCGAGGACGGGAGGTGCAGCCCCTCGAGCCCGTTTTCCGCGACGTCGACCGTGTGCCCTACCTCGCTGAGCGCCTTGGCCAGGTAATCGCGCGCAACTTCGTCATCTTCAACGATCAAGATGTGCATAGCTTGCTATCTTACAGACGTTGGACCCGTGTTTGTC
>PMMB01000027.1 GCA_003165495.1 Gammaproteobacteria bacterium
TTCGACGGAGTCGACGATTTGATCAAGCGAGTCGCCGATACCGAGAATCCTGAAATCCGCAAGATTCGGGCGAAAGTGCATGCCACATTGATTGTCGCCAGGACAGCATTCGAAGACAATGCGAATCAGGTGCGCCGTCATCCAGCGCAAATTGCCGACGACGATTTAGACGAATACCCCGAGCAGGCCCTCGGCGTGGCACTTTTAGTCGAACTCGGGCTGGGCCTCCTGGTCCCTTTACGCCAATAATCACGCCGCCTAAGAGAACGCCTACGCACAGTCGGTCCGCCCACCGAGTGCTATGTACTGCGCTATGTGGTCGACTGTCTGCATGGGTAATATTGGTCAACGGTTGGCGCACTTCGCAACGCTTGCACTATGCGGGCTCGGCCTGATAAATGCGGCTTTGGCGTCTCCGCCGATCACCCGCGGAGCTGCGCCCGTCAACCACGCGTTGCATTTGGATTTGCGCCCGCCGGTAGCTGCGGCCGAGCCCGCAGAAAGAGTCTCGATGTCTTTCCATTCACCCTCGCCGCAGACTCTCGGCGCACAGACGCGATTTCAGCTTCCCGCCTTTGGGGCGCAGGCCGCGCCAGGCCGAGTTCCGGGCAGAGTCGAGGAGTTTGCACAGCGCGTACACCGGGAAGGATTACCGGTCGCCCGGGTCTGGGAAAACAAATCGGCGCTGCTCAGCCTGGGACTCAATCAAAAAGGCAAGCCGGGTCTGTGGATCATTCAAAAGGTTCGTTGACGGGTTAGTGTTGACGCCGCAGAGAGAGCAGCAGCATAGCCGCAGCCAGCACGAAGTACGCAATACAGAATTGACTCGCGACGATGCGCGCCATTCCATCCAGCTGCCACAGCGCATAGGCGCTGCCGTCAATGCGCACCGAGTGAATGATTCCGAAGCAGCACAGCACTCCTCCGGCCGCCAAGTAGGCAGCGGCCGCGCGCAGGCGGCGTTCGGTCATTTCGACGACGAAGGCGGCCCATATCGTCGCGGTGATGATGAAGCCGTTGCCAAGCGCAACGATCACCGCCAGCGTGGGCAAACCATGCTCGGACGCGACTAGCGACTGCGCAAACCGCTCCGGCGCGACGAATTTCGGATCGCTGAGTTCAATGGTCAACAGGCGCGCGATCGAGGGGAAAAAGCTGATCGCCACGGCGGGCGCGTGCCGCAAGGGCACCGCGCTAAATGCCTGCACCGTGATATTCAAAGACAAAAACACCAACACAGGCGCCAATGCCGCCAGGGGAATCAACTCGATCAAATTGGATAGAAACCCAAGCATCCCGCCGACACCGATGAAAATTCCCGTGAGCCAGGTGTACCCGGCGCGCGCGCCCATTTGCTTGTACGCGGGGTGTCCGATGTAAGGCGTCGTCTGTGCGACGCCGCCCGCCAATCCCGCCAGCAGCGTTGCCGCCGCTTCAGCCAATAAAATACTGCGCACGTCGTAGTCATCGCCGGCGACGCGCGCACTTTCCGTGTTGTTGACTCCGCCAACCACGGTCAACAAGGCGAACGGTACGATCAGCGGCAGAGTGTCCCCGACGCCCGCGAAGCCATGCAGGATCCCGGCGTCAATATGCGGGAACGCGAGGCGCAGAGTCGGCGCCGCCGGTGCTGCGATGTGCATCCCCGCCACGCCCCAATGGCCCAATCCGTAGTAGGCCAAGGTCCCGACGATGACCGCGAACAATACTCCCGGCAGGCCGCCGGGAACCGCGCCCTTCGCGACCAATGCATAGAGCACCAGCCCTAACGTGAGAAATCCCACGATCGGCGCCTGCAGCAACTCGACCATGGGAAAGAAGCCGATCAACATCAGCGCAATTCCCGCCAATGAACCGAGCAATCCCGCCTGCGGCACCAGCCGCCGCACCGTCCTTCCTCCAAATGCCAATACGAATTTGAGCAGCCCCATGGTGGCGGTGGCCGCCATCCCCAGATACCAAGTCTCGAGGCCGGCGGCGTTCGAATCGAGTCCCGCCGCACGGAATTTCAAGAATGCCGGGCCCAACACCAGCAGGACCATCCCGATGGTGGATGGCGTATCCAGGCCAAATGGCATGGCGGTGACGTCATTGCGGCCGGTGCGCCGTGCCAATCGCACCGCCAACCAGGTATAAACCAAGTCGCCGACCAGCACACCCAAGGCAGTCCCCGGAAACATTCGCCCGAAGACGATGGGCGCCGGAACACCGAAGCCGCCGATCAAAATCGCAGCCAGCAACGCCAGCACGGATAAATTATCGACGACCAATCCCAAGAAACCGTTCACGTCTCCCGGGACGAGCCGGAGGTAAGGCGCTCTGGCCGGCTCAGTTGCCAAGGTTGAGGAGTGCCGCGTTGCCGCCCGTCGCAGTGGTGTTGACCGTGAGCGTTCGTTCATTCGCGAACCGCGCTAGATAATGCGGTCCGCCGGCTTTGGGTCCGGTCCCCGACAGTCCGGTGCCGCCGAACGGTTGCACACCCACCACGGCGCCGATCATATTGCGATTGACGTAGGTATTGCCCATGCTCAAGCGCTCGAACACCTCGCGCCAGAAGGACTCCAAGCGAGTCTGCACTCCCAAGGTCAACCCGTAATTGCTGGCACGGATCGCCTGCAAAACCTCGTCGATATCGGTGGACCGATAGCGCACGACATGCAGTATGGGTCCGAATTCCTCGCGCGTGAGCTGCGCCGCGCTCGTAAGTTCGATGAGATGCGGCGCGAAGAAACTGCCGTTGGCATGCGCCTCGCCGAGACTACAGGCCTTGATGATGCGCGCCTCCTGGCGCATTCGCGCGACATGCTGCGCGAGGCTCTCGGCCGCCGCCGGCGTGATGACCGGTCCCAGATCGGTTTTGAGGTCGGCCGGATCGCCGATGACCAGTTCGTCCATCGCGCCCGCGATCATTTCCAACACCTGATCGGCTATGTCATCCTGCAAGAACAATAGGCGCAGCGCCGAACAGCGTTGCCCCGCGCTCATGAACGCGGAACTCACCACGTCATCGACCACTTGCTCAGGCAGAGCCGTCGAATCGACGATCATCGCATTCAATCCGCCGGTCTCCGCGATCAAGGGCACGATCGCGCCGCTGCGCGCCGCCAAGCTGCGATTGATGGTGAGCGCCGTCGCGGTCGAACCCGTCATTGCCACTCCCGCCAAGGCGGCGTGAGCGAATGCGGCCTCGCCGAACAGGCGCCCCCGTGCCGGCACCAGATGCACGGCCTGCGGCGGCACCCCAGCTTCGTGCAGCAATTTCACGAAACGCGCGGCAATCAGCGGCGTAGGTTCCGCCGGCTTCGCCACCACGGTATTGCCGGCCGCCAACGCGGCCGTGACCTGACCGGCGAATATCGCCAAGGGAAAATTCCACGGACTGATGCACGCGAACACGCCGCGTCCGTGTAGGGACAATTCGTTCAATTCGCCGGTGGGGCCTTCCAGCCGCAAGGAAGCAGCGAATTGCTGGCGCGCGCGCAGCGCGTAGTAGCGGCAGAAGTCCACGGCCTCGCGCACCTCTGCAATGGCGTCCGATATCGTCTTGCCCGCCTCACGCACCAAGAGCTCGTGAAAATCCGCGCGGCTCGCCTCGAGAAGATCGGACGCCTTGTCGAGACACTGTGCGCGCGAATCGCCGCCGCGCTGATTCCACGCCGGCTGCGCCGCGGCGCTCGCATCGAATGCCATCACTATTTCGTCGGGAGTCGCATCGCGTGTGCTGCCTATTTGATCGCGCCGATCCGCCGGGTTGCTGACCGGATGCGTGCATCCCGGCAGCAAGATCCCACCGATGATCGGTCCGGCAATCGGCGCGGCCGCAGGCTTAGGCAAGCGGCGAGCCGCTATCTCCTTGCGCAGCGTCTCGATTTCGGGTGGATTACCCAAGTCGATGCCGCGGGAGTTGCGACGATCGGCATACATCGCCGTAGGGTTGGGCAGCCGCGGATGCGCATAGGATTCCAAGCGTTCGATTTCCGATATGGGATCGCGCACGATCTCGGCAACCGGGACTTGTTCGTCCATGAAGCGATTCACGAACGAGGTATTGGCGCCGTTTTCCAGCAGACGCCGCACGAGATACGCCAGCAAGTCCTTGTGCTCACCCACCGGCGCATAAACGCGGACTCGCGGAAATTCCCTGATTTGCCGCGCCGCCTCGGCATACAAGAGCCGTCCCATGCCATGCAGCCGTTGAAATTCATAATCCGCGCCGGCCGGCGCCAGTTCCAACACCGACGCGATGCTATGGGCGTTGTGAGTCGCGAACTGCGGATAAATCACGTCCGCATGGCTGAACAGGCGGCCGGCGCACGTCAAATAAGAGACATCCGTGGTGACTTTGCGCGTGAACACCGGATAGCCGTCGAGACCCCGCTCCTGCGCGCGCTTGATTTCCGTATCCCAGTACGCGCCCTTCACCAAGCGCACGGTCATGCGTCTGCCGTAGATGCGTGCGGTCGCCGCCGCCCAGTCGATTACTCCTAAGGCGCGTTTGCCGTAGGCCTGCACGGCCAATCCTAAGCCCGGCCAATGGCGGGTGGCGGGGTCCTGGGCCAGCGCTTCGATCACGTCCAATGACAGATCCAGCCTGTCCCCTTCCTCAGCGTCAATGGTGAGCTGAATCCCGAGATCGGCTGCGCGACGGGACAGTGTCGTCACCAACGGGACCAAGCGCTGCATCACGCGCTCATGCTGCAGCAANNGGCCCGCGGCGGCGGCTCCGATGACATCGATAGCGTGTTCATACGATGCGAGGTAACGCTGCGCATCCCGCTGCGTTCTCGCGCCCTCACCCAACATATCAAAGGAGCACAGCGCAACATCCGGTTCGCGTGCGCTACGCGACAGAGCCTCTTCGATACTGCGCCCGACCACGAATTCACCGCCGATGATGCGCATTGCACGGCGCACCGCCAGGCGCACCAAGGGCTCGCCGGCTTTGCGCGTGAACTTTCGCATCCACCCGGTCGTATCTGTTTTTATGGTGGGATCCAGTTCGAGAATGCCGCCCGTGAGCATCAGTCCCCAGGTCGAGGCATTGACGAAAA
Source organism: Gammaproteobacteria bacterium (assembly GCA_003165495.1). Taxonomy (GTDB): domain Bacteria; phylum Pseudomonadota; class Gammaproteobacteria; order Steroidobacterales; family Steroidobacteraceae; genus Bog-1198. Next base: position 5,052 of record PMMB01000027.1, read on the forward strand.
GCGATTCCGACTTGCCGGCGTGGGACGACCAATCGCCGGTGGCCAGCTTTTCGGCGATCAGCCGATCGGCGGTCGCGTCATCGGGAATGCGCAGCAACGCTTCGGCAATGCACATGAGCGCAATGCCTTCTTGATTCGACAGTCCAAATTCTTGCAGAAAGGCGTCGAGGAACGGCCTCTCGTCCCGGCGTGCACGCGCGCCTTCCACGAGTGCCATCGCAGTTGCCACGGCGCGATGGCGCGCGCCTAGGTTAAGTTCCGACGCGTGCAGCAATCGCGTCACCGCCCGATCCTCCGGCCATTCGCCGTGATCTCTTATCGCCCGGCGCAGTTCCTCCAAGTTGGGGGGTTGGGAAGGTTCGTGCAAGTTGGCGGCCATGGCTGATCCTAACGGAGAATGGACGGAGAATAGACGCGTGCGCCGTGCCGTCAAGTATCGATAAGAGCGCTCGGAAATGCCAGGGGTTTGCGCATCAAAGTGCTCTTGCCGAACAGCGATTCGACCAGATCGACGGCGAGCACCGCCGTTTTATTGCGCACGTCCAAGGCAGGGTTCAATTCCATGATATCCAACGAGGCAACACGGCCCGAATCAGCGATCATCTCCATGCACAATTGTGCTTCTCGATACGACAGTCCGCCGGCGACCGTAGTGCCCACGCCAGGCGCGATTTCCGGGTCGAGGCAGTCGACGTCGAAGCTCACGTGCAAGTGCGTGCCCGCATCCATGTCTTGCAACGCGAGCTCCATGGCACACCTCACGCCCATCTCGTCGATGAAACGCATGTCGAACACATCGAGATCCTGTTCGTGCACGAAGCGTCTCTCGCCGGGATCGACGCTGCGAATCCCGACCTGGCGCACCCAGCGCGGGCTGATCGCCGGCGACGCTCCGCCGATCTGCAATAGCTCGCGAGGACCGAAACCGCAAAGACATGACACGGGCATGCCGTGCAGACTGCCGCTCAAGGAGAGNNGCCGAGATCGAGCCGATACTCAAGGAATGGTCGCCGCCCAGCAGAATCGGCAGCCTATATTCGGAGAGCTCTCGATACACGGCATCGTGCACCTCATGGTTCCATGCCGTCACCTGCGCAAGATTGCGATAGCCGTTCACTTTGACCAGTCCGGGATTCGGCGGCCCGCTGACATTGCCGCAATCCACCACGTCGAGGCCACGCTGGGTCAGTGCCGCATGGATGCCGGCGACGCGCAGCGCCTCAGGACCCATGGACGCACCGCGGTCGCTGGCGCCGACATCGGTCGGTGCGCCGATGAGACTGGCGGTACGCTTAGCCACAGTCATCACCCGAACCTGCGGCGGCGTGCCGGCGCGCGCTCAGGGGCGAGACCTACGTACAGATCCTTCGGGTCATCCAGCTCAGGAATGAGATCGATGCGCTGGCCTCCATCGGGCTGTTCGGCGTTCAAGTGCCGCAAATAACGCAGCGCCGAGAAGTCACTGAGTGCGAATCCGACGGAATCAAAGAGGGTGACTTCGCGATCGTTCGAACGGCCAGGCAGCCTGCCGCGCACGACGTCCGCGAGCTCGGTGACCTGGGTCGAGGCGTCGAGTTGTTGGATCTCGCCCTCGATTCGCGCTTGCGGCTCGAACTCGACGACGATGCGGACATCCTTCCCACGAAGGATATCCGCGTGCAATTCGGTCTTGCCGGGGCAGTCGCCGCCCACGGCGTTCAGATGCATCCCCGGCTCGATCATGTCCGGCGTGAGGATGGTTGCGTTGCACTTGTCGGCGGTCACTGTAGTGACGATATCGGCGCCGCGCACAGCTTCGGCCGTGGTAGCGCAGCGCGTGACCTCAAGGCCGGCAAGCCGCAACACAGTCAGATTGCGCATCAGCTTAAGGGTGGCTTGCGGATCGGTGTCGTAGAGCCGTAAGTTCCGCACCCCCGCCATGCTGTGGAATGCGATGGCTTGAAATTCGCTCTGTGCACCGTTGCCGATCAAGGCCATCACGCGGCTGGCCGGGCGTGCCATCCGGCATGCGGCAAGCGCGGATATCGCCGCTGTGCGCAGCGCGGTGACGAANNAACGCGGTGACCGTGAGCAGGCTCTTCGCGGTGTTCTTCGGGTGACCGTTGACGTATTTGAATGAATAAAGCCGTCCATCGCTGGTCGGCATGAGTTCGATGACGCCGCCGGAAGAGTGGATGGCGTGTCGCGCCGACTTCTCGAAATCATCCCAACGCCGGTAGTCGGCTTCGATCTCTCCGGCCAGTTCTTCGATGAAGCGGCCAGACCCTACCCGCGACACCAATTCCCGAATGCGCGTGGTTCCAATGTAATCCACCATGACTTTCCCCAATTTCCCTAATTTCCCCAATTTCCCCAATCGCTAGTTTCAGGGGAGGGGTAGGCTAAATAATAGCCAGGAACTTGATCAATAGGTCTGTATAATTAGTCAAATCGTCAGCGTATATTGGCGTTTTGTATAGATTCCGCCCGCCAGGAGGTCCCATGGACTCGACCGATCGTCAGCTCCTGTCACTATTGCGCGATAACGCGCGCTTGTCGGTAGCCGCCTTGGCCAAGGCGCTGCGCGTCGCTCGCGGCACGGTGCAGAACCGGCTCGCACGAATGCAGAACGACGGCACCATCGTGGGCTACAC
>PMMB01000049.1 GCA_003165495.1 Gammaproteobacteria bacterium
ATAGATCAGAACGCCCAGTTGTCGGGTCAGTTGTCGCTGTGGAATCAGCAAGGTTCACACGTGCGCCGCGGCAGCCTGATCGTCATTCCGATCGGGCGGGCACTCCTTTACGCGGAGCCTATCTACCTGCAAGCAGATCGCAGTCCCATGCCTGAGCTGCGGTTGGTGGTGCTCGCGGTGCAGGATCGCCTGGCTTACGGGCCAACGTTCGAATCGGCGATGGCCGCCCTGTTTGGGACGGCTCCGTCCATGCTCAGCGCGCAAGTCTCGTCGGTTGCTCCCGCCGCACGGCCAGCGAGCGCCACAACCGCGGCGGCTGCAGCTCCGGGCGACGACGTCAACGCGCTAATTGCCGAGGCGGCTCGGGACTTCACCGATTATCAGCAACTGACTGCTGCCGGAAAGCTCGCAGAGGCAGGTGAGAAATTGGAGGCGCTGAAGCGCACACTGGAGGAGCTGCAGACTCGCCGCCATTGATCGAGGCGTACGTTTTACACCTGGCTGGCCCGCGCGCTCGCCTCCTGCGCTTCCTCGAAATCGTATGCGGGTACCGTGTACCGTGGTGAGCGTTGTGTCCTCCACCGCTGTGGGTGGAACGTCCGTGGACGTCCGCCAACAAAATTTCTTTAAATTCCGCGAGATACTCGCGACGTTCAATTCCCTCCCTGCGTGGTCAGGGCGCTGTCCATACTACCGCAGTGCAGCGGCGTGTGCAGTGGTGCCCGCGCGGGTGAATTCGAAGTGTAACAGCCACACTCGCGAAGGCTGGTCCGCGTCCTGAGCGAACTGCCATTTCCTTGCGGCATCCATTGCGGCGCGGGCGAAATACTTGCTTGATGCGCGACTGTCCAAGGTCGCCGCGAAGACGTTGCCCGAGCGATCGACGATCACACGAACCGCAATCTTGATGACGCCGCGAATCGTCGCGCGCGCACTGCTCGATACGTCGGGAATCTCTTGATGAAGCACCGTGGGCGGCGAGGCGGCGATACTTGCCGTCGGATTCTCCACGACGGCGGGCAGCGAAACAGCCGGTGGCGATTGGGGCGTTATTGAAGCAGTTTGCTGGACATTGGCGTGGGTATGGATCAGGTGCACCCCGGTCCAAACCCCCAACAGTGTGACGATGCCCACTGTGATCGTGGTGAGAAGAAACCGCGTTTTGGGCGGATTCTGTGTGGATACTGTCCGGACCAAGGGCTCGTTCATTACGGGCGGAGCGGCGGATGGAGGCGGGGCGGCGGATGGGAGCGTTGCCGGTGGCGCCTGTTTGAATTGCGCTAAGAGTTCAGCGATTGCGGGACGTTGGGCAGGGTCGCGGTTCAGACATCGCTGTATCGTATCAACGAATTCCGGCGCAAGATTTGCGGGCAGCGAGACGCTTTCGGAGCTCTCTTGGGACCACGCCGGCGGGGTCTGTGTGAGAGCCTCGACAAGCGTGATGCCGAGCCCCCAAATGTCGCCCGCGGTGGATACCCCGCCGTTCTTGGCTTCCGGAGGGTCGTACAACGAAGGCTTGGCAGTGTTTGCGGTGCGTTCGCCGGCGGGTCGGATCGTGTCACTTGCTAGCTTCAATTGATCATCGACGACCAGAAAGTTAGGCGGCTTGAGCCCGCCCTGCACCAAATTCTGGCCGTGGAGATACGCCAACGCATCCAGGGTTGCAGGCAGCAGGTCCCGCACCTCGTCGGGAGTCAGGGGCCGGCCGGGAAGAATTTGAGCGAGGTTTTGCTCCGCATGATCCGTCACGACGAACAGAAAGTTGTGCCCTCCGAGTTGGCAACGGCCCGAGTCGAGAAGACGCATCAAGTGAGGATGCGACAGGGTGGCAACCCTCTTCCAGTGCGCGAGTTGCGCCTCCGTCAGCGCCCGGTTAGCCGGTAGGATCTTGATCGCGGCTTGGGGAACGTTTTGGGCATTGCATTCAGTGAGAAATACCACGCTGTGGTTTGATCGGCCCAGAAAGCGGCGCAGCGGATACACTCCGTTGACAATCCGACGCTCCCACTCCTTCGTCCAGTCTTCGGCCATCGTCATCCGAAGATATCACCCAGAGAGGTGGCTGCGGCAACCTTTGTAGAATCAGAAAATGGCGCCTCATATTGGCATATGCACGTCAACGGCCGAGGGTAGCGCCGCTTGGCGCAGTTCACGCCGCATTGAGTCGCGACTACGATCCGATGACCAAGGTGTTCAACGAAGTAATAGCGCGAACTCTGAGGTCTGCGACTAAGATTTCTTCTTTATGAGAAAGCGCTTACCGCTTGCTGCGGTTTGCCGCGATGCGCGAGCTTAAGGCGTTGCTGAAGCGCATCGACGCGGCCCCTAATGCCGCGCGTCCTTCGATGCGGTAGTCTTGAGATCATGGCCGCACCTTCCAAAGGATTAGGTCGGGGACTGCAGTCGCTGCTGGGCGCAAATCCCACGGTGAGCGCGAGCCGCGGCGGTGGCACGCTGCCGATCTCGCTCATGCAAGCTGGCGCATTTCAGCCGCGCCGCGAGATACACCAGCAGCCGCTCGAGGAACTCGCGG
>PMMB01000076.1:0-10564 GCA_003165495.1 Gammaproteobacteria bacterium
GGCTGTGGCAACTGGGCCTGCTTACGCCCGCCTTGAACGCCGTTCATATGGCGCACGCCACGGCGGCGGATGTCGATCTTGCGCAGCGCACCGGTATAGCGATCAGCCTCGGCTTGCAGTCAAATCTCGAGTGTGAGCATCAACTGCCGCCGGTCGCCTCATTCGTCGCGTCCGGAATGCGTATGGGACTAGGCACCGGCGGCGGCGCTTGCCGGAATCAAGACGTGTGGGGCGAGATGAAGGTACTTGCCCTCATGATGTCGAGTGACTACGCCGCCTGGGATGCTCTCGCCATGGCCACTCGCGGCGGCGCCGCCGTTCTTGGGCTGGACGGCGACGTGGGCGCGCTCGAGTCCGGGAAGTGGGCTGATCTGTGCTGCGTCGATCTGCGCGGACCGGCCACTCAGCCCTTGAGCGATCCCGTGACACAATTGGTTTTCTGCGGCGGCCGTGACATTGTGAGCGACGTTTGGGTGGCCGGTCGACAGCTGGTATCGGACGGAGAATTGACCCGCTTGGACTGGCCCAGCGTTGCCGCGCGCGCCAACGCCTGGGCCGTGCGATTGAAGACTAGAGGGTGACACCGTGCATGAATCGACTCGAAATGCTGACCCCGCGGAACTCGCGAAATTCACCGCGCTCGCGCAAAGCTGGTGGGATCCAAAGGGTCCGTCCAAGCCGCTGCACGACCTCAATCCGTTGCGTCTACAGTACATCGAACGCACGTTGAGTCTGTCCGATAAGCAGGTGCTCGACGTCGGCTGCGGCGGGGGCATTCTGTCCGAGGCGATGGCGCGCGCCGGTGCGCGGGTGCTCGGCATCGACTTGTCGCAGGCAGTGCTCGACGTAGCGGAGCTGCACGCGCTCGAGGGCAAGGTGCCCGCGGATTATCGAGTCATCGCAGCGGAGGAACTGGCGCAAGAACGGCCCGCCGCCTTCGATTTGGCGACCTGCATGGAAATGCTCGAGCATGTGCCCGATCCGGCTGCCAGCATCAAGGCGCTGGCTGCATTAGTGAAGCCTGGCGGCGATGTCATCGTCTCCACGCTCAATCGCAATCCACTGGCATTCGCGGTGGCCATCGTCGGGGCAGAATATATCGCCCGCGTCTTGCCGCGGGGCACGCATGAATATTTGAAATTCATTCGTCCGTCGGAACTCGCCCGGTGGGGCCGCCAGGCGGGTTTGGAGCTGCGCGATTTGACGGGTATCACTTACAATCCGTTCACGCGCTCGTTTCGACTCTCACCGAACACCGACATCAATTACCTGGCGCATTTCTCGCGGNNGCGCCCGACATGGTCGGCGCATTGAACGCGCTGCGCCGCGAGGAAGGTCTCGCTCCGCTGCCTTACGAGGTGGTGCGCTCCGCGGTGAGTCACGGTGCCGCGCGCGTCGTGAAGACCGGATTTCCCGATGCCGGCCTCGAGAGCGCCGCCGCTTTACAGCGGCGCTTTTTGGACATCTATCGCAGCGCCTTGAGTCGCGGCACGCAGCTCTTTCCCGGTATGGACGGGGTGCTGGATACGCTTGCCGGGCGCCGCTTGAAGTCGGGAATCGTCACCAACAAGCCGGCGTGGCTCACCGATCCCCTGCTCGAACAATTGGGACTGCGCGCGCGCTTCGACTGCGTGGTCAGCGGCGATACGGTTGCCGAACGCAAGCCTCATCCCCTGCCCTTGCTCCATGCCGCGAAGCTCGCCGGGGTCCCGCCGGGGGAATGCATCTATGTCGGCGACGCCGAGCGTGATGTGCAGGCCGCGCACGCGGCCGGGATGGCGGCGCTGGTCGCAAACTATGGTTACCTGCGTGTCGATGAGGATACGACCGCGTGGGGCGGCGACGGCTATTTGGAAACGGCCCTGGATCTCGTGGGCTGGCTCGATGCCAGCGGCCGGGTATGAGTGACGGCATTGTCTGGTTGGCGTTGGCGGCGGGGGCCGCGCTCGGCGCGCTCGCGGCGNNCGCGAACAATTGCAGGGGGTGTTCGGCGAACTCGCACGCGATAGTCTGCAAAGCAATAGCGAGGTGTTCTTGACGTTGGCGCGCGAACGACTCGCCCGTCAGCAGCTGGACGCTTCGCAGGCACTGAAGGAGCGCGAGACGGCGATCGAGTCCCTGGTGCAGCCCATTCGCGAGGCACTAGCCAAGACCGAGGTGCAAATCCAAGCGATAGAGCGCGATCGCATCGATTCATTCGCGACCCTCAAGACGCAGATGGAAGCGCTGACCATAGGGCAGAACTCGTTGTCACGCGAAACGCGCAACCTCGTCACCGCGCTGCGCCGGCCGAATGTGCGCGGACAGTGGGGCGAGATCACTTTGCGCCGGCTGGTCGAGTTATCCGGCATGACCTCGCACGTCGATTTTACGGAGCAGCTGCATCTCAGCACCGACTCCGGCGCCGTTCGACCCGACATGGTGGTGCACATGCCCGAGCAGCGCGATATCGTCGTCGATGTGAAGACACCGCTCGATGCCTACCTCGCGGCGGTCGAAGCGCAAGATGACGAGGAACGCGGCACACAGCTGCGCCGCCACGCGCAAATCGTCGGTGCGCGGGTTCGCGAGCTATCCTCGAAGCAGTACTGGTCGCAATTCGAGCGCAGCCCGGATTTCGTGGTTTTGTTCCTGCCCGGCGATCAGTTTCTGTGGGCGGCGCTGCAAGAAAATCCGGGGTTGGTCGACGATTCGATGCGGCAAAACGTACTGCTCGCCACTCCTACCAGTCTGATCGCACTGTTGAAAGTCGTCTCCCATGGCTGGAAGCAAACGATTCTGGCCGAGAACGCCGCGGAAATTCGCAGCCTCGGCGAAGACCTGTACAAACGGCTGGCGGTATTCGGCGAGCATCTCGGCAAGCTGGGAAAATCCCTCGGCAACAGCGTCGATTCCTTCAATAAGGCGGTGGGATCGCTCGAACAGCAGGTATTGCCGGCCGCGCGCCGCTTTGAAGGACTCGGACTTCGCGTGAATCGCGACATCGAGCCGCTCGAGCCCGTGGCGACGCTCACGCGCATCCCGCGCAGTGCGGGGGTCGAGCCGCACCCATCGGATGAGGCCGATTCTGAAACCACTTGATGCGACGTACCAAACGCGCGCGGTGCCGCCGGGCTCGGCGCGCTATTGGAGTTGGCTTTTCGCCGCAGGGGAGTCGCGCGCGCCCTTGCTCGGTATCTTCGCCCTCGGCGCCGAGTGGCAAGCTCTGATGGATCCCGCGACCGAATCCAGCGTGGCACACTTGAAGCTCGCCTGGTGGCAGGAAGAAATGCAGCGGCTTAAGCAAGGTTCCGCCGTCCATCCCATCAGCGGCTATCTCGCCGCCTTGCCGCGCGCCGCCTCGGTCGATTTCACCCCGCTGTTGACCGCAGTCAATGCCGCTGCGGCCCAGGTGAGCGGTGCGCCTCTGGAACGCGGCGCCGATCTCGAACCACAATCGGAGGCTCTGTGGGGCGAGCCCTTGGCGCTGGCGTCGGAGCTCGCCGCCGATGTCCCCGACGCAGCAAGTTTGCGCAACTGCACGCGGGCCCTCGCGGCCGCCGGCTACCTGTCGAAGGCGATCCGCGACTATCGGCGGGAAGCGCGCGTAGGGCGCGTGCCCTTTGCGATCGATGAACTCCTGGCCGCGGGCGTCGACAACGACGATCTCGCCGCCGACCGGCCGCCGCCGCATCTACAGCGCTATCTCGACTGCTTAGGCGAGAGGGCCGCACGATACTTTGAGATCGCTGCACAGGCGCTGCCGCGCGCGCAGCGAGGCCAGCATCGACACCTGCTGGTGCTTGCGGCACTCGGACTGACACATTTGCAGAGCCGCGGGCCGCGGCTGGAGCGCCGCCGGTTAAAGGATATGCTCCTCGCCTGGACGACGGCGCGGCGCGCCCATAGATGAATTCGGAGTTCAAATGATTCCCAAACAATTCACGCCCGATAGCGACTTGCTGACCGGACGCGTAGTCCTGATCACCGGCGCAAGCAGTGGCTTAGGAGCCGCGCTGGCGGTTGAATGCGCGCGAGCAGGCGCCAGCGTGATTTTGTCCGGCCGCAACGGCAGCAAGCTCGAGCGCGTCTATGATGAAATAGAAACCATGGGCGCTCCGCAACCCGCGATCGCGATGCTGGACCTCGCCACCGCGACGGCCGTCGACTACGATAGTGTGGCGAGATCCATCGACAGCGAGTTCGGCAAACTCGACGGTGTCGTCCATGCCGCGGGCTTGTTGGGAGACAGGACGCCGCTCGAGCAATACGACGTGCCGACCTGGTGCAAAGTGTTGCACGTGAATTTGACAGCACCGTTCATATTGACGCAGGTTTTGCTGCCCTATTTACGCAAGTCCGCGGACGCTTCGGTGATTTTCGTCAGCAGCGGCGTCGTGAAGAACCAGCGGCCCTTTTGGGGAGCCTATGCCGTCGCGAAGTCCGGATTGGAGTCGGTGCGCAGCATGTTGTCCCAAGAACTCGAGGGCGAGCCGAATATTCGAGTGAATAGCGTGAATCCGGGCCGCATGCGCACGGCGATGCGGGCGGCCGCCTATCCGGCCGAGGATCCGAACACGGTGCCCACGCCGGCATCGTTAAGCGGAACCTTTTTGTACTTGCTGAGCGCACGAAGTCGCGGTATTGATGGGCAATACATCGAGGCGCAATAACACCTTAGGGGATGCTTGATGAGTTCACGACTGATTCTATCGGCTTGCGCGCTGTCGGCTGCGCTGTGTGTGTCGCTGCGCACGGCGCGTGCCGACTCGCCCGCCAGTGGTACGGGCCCCGTCGAAGGCGACTATGTCGTCCGTGACTTTAAATTTGCATCGGGCGAAATGCTGCCGGAATTGCGGCTGCATTACACGACTCTCGGCAAACCGCGGCGCGACTCGCATGGCAGGGTCGACAACGCGATACTGGTCCTGCACGGCACCGGCGGCTCTGGCCGAAGTCTGCTCAACGAGCATTTCGCCGGTGTGCTGTTCGGGCGCGGACAATTGCTGGACAGCAATCGATATTTCATTATCTTGCCGGACGGGATCGGTCACGGAAAATCGAGCAAACCCAGCGACGGCTTGCACGCTCGCTTTCCCGAGTACGCCTATGCGGATATGGTGGCAGCGCACTACGCCCTGGTTGTACAGGGCCTCCAAGTGGACCACTTGCGGCTGGTGATAGGAACCTCGATGGGGTGCATGCACACCTTCATGTGGGGCGAAACGTTTCCGGATTTCATGGATGCCTTGATGCCGCTCGCCTGCCTGCCGGTGCAAATTGCAGGTCGTAACCGCCTGTGGCGCAATCTCCTCGTGGAAGCGATTCGCAAAGATCCAGAGTGGCTGCAGGGCGAATACAAGAGCGAACCCATGGGTGCGTTGCGCACGGCTGCCGGCCTGCTGTTGATCGCCGGGAGTGCTCCGATTCAAATGCAGCTAGCCCTGCCGACTCGCGATGCCGCGGACCAATTCCTGGAAAAATTCATGCAACGCGAACTTGAGGACTTGGACGCCAACGATCTGCTCTATCAAGTGGCGGCATCGCGCGATTACGATCCCTCGTCCGGGTTGGAGAAAATCAAAGTCCCCTTGACGCAGGTCAACTCGGCCGATGATTTCATCAACCCCCCGGAACTGGGTATCGCGGAACGCGAAATCAAACGCGTGAAAGGCGGCCATTTCGTACTGCTACCGGCCTCCGATCAGACTCATGGACATGGCACCCATACCTGGGCTGCCCTGTGGCAGCAGCATCTGGCGCAATTGCTCCAAGCCTCGCAGCCTTAGGCTTACTAGATCGCGGCGTCGGGCCCGGCAGCGACAGACGGCTTGGCTGCGTCGATCTCATTGATCAGCGCGTTGCGCTCGCTCGCCAACATTGCACGCGAGTGCCCGCGAGGCAGCTCGCGCGACAGGTGCACCGGTCCGAATCGTACGCGCATCAAGCGGCTCACGATGATGCCGCGTGCCGCCCACCAATGGCGCACTTGCGCTGAGCGCGTCGCACGTACCGTGACATTGAGCCAGTGATTGAATCCTTCGCCATACTGAGCGTCCGCGTGCAGTATGCTCATCGCCTCGCCCTCGCAGTCCGTGGCGGCGCGAAATTCCTCGACCAGTTCATCCTTGAGCGGCCCGCGCATCCGCAATACATAGTCGACGGTCAGCGCGTGCACGCCACGCGACACCCGGTGCGCCCAAGATCCGTCGTCGGTGAGAATTTCCAAACCGCCGTCGACCGGCGGCATGGGCTGGATCGCCAGCCACCGCCCGGAGGCGCGCGGCACGTTCAGATGTTCCGCCGCGCGCGAGGTAGCAGCTTTCAGATCGAGCGTCTCACCCGGTGAGCGATGAAACAGCAGCACGCGCAATTCCTTGTGCGCCGGCGTATGCAATCTGACCGGTCGTCCGTCCAGCGTGATGCGGTCCCGCGGGCTGAGCTTAGCGCCCAACGCCGGTACTTCGCCGTTGACTTGCAGCCGCCCCTCGCGAATCCAGCGCTCCACTTCGCGGCGCGAGCCGATGCCCGCCGCTGCAAGCAGTTTTTGCACACGCTCCGTCGGTGGCTGGTCTTTTCGCGGCGCAGATTGCTTGCGTGGCGGTCTGGGTGGCATCAATTCGGGTCGTCTTGCGCACCGCTGGCGACCAAGCCCTGCGGCCGCGGCAATGCGCTGTCCGAATCCTGCCCGCTTGCCGAGTCCTGTTCCTTATCGTCGTCGGCCTCGGCGTCGGCGTCGACATCGGCGTCGGTTGCGACCGCAACTTGCGGATCTGCGCCCGGCAGACTCAACTGCAACCGCAGGTCCTCGAGTTCCTTGAGCTGCGTCAGCGTCGGCAAGTCATCGAGTTTCTTCAAGCTAAAATAATCGAGAAACTCTCGGGTCGTACCCAGCAGCTCCGGCTTACCCGGGACATCGCGGTGACCGACCACGCGGATCCAACTACGCTCCAGCAGCGTCTTGATGATGTTGGGGTTGACGGCGACGCCGCGGATTTGTTCGATTTCGCCGCGCGTGATCGGCTGGCGATAGGCGACCAACGCCAAAGTTTCCAGCAGCGCGCGGGAATACTTTGCCGGCCGCTCCTGCCACAGGCGCGACACCGGCTGCGCCACGGCGGCCCTGATTTGAATTCGATAGCCGCTCGCCACTTCGAGCAATTCCAGCCCACGCGTCTCGTAGTCCGCCCTCAACGCCGCAATGGCGCCGCGCACTTCCTCGGCGTTCGACCCATCGCGCTCGTCGAATACGCTCACCAGCTCGTCCATCGTCAGCGGGCGACCGGCGGCAAGCAGCGCCGCTTCAATCACATTCTTCACGTATTGATCGTTCATTGGGTTCTCCCAAGATCATCGTTGGCGGCTCCGTCGTCGGCCACCAGTTTCAGGTGCCGGGCCGGATTGCCGAGGCGTACGTGCAGCGGCGCATACGCCTCCGCCTGCGCTATTTCGATCAGTCCCTCGCGCAACAGTTCCAGTATGGCGACGAAGGTGACCGTCACTCCGCGACGGCCTTCGTCGGCGCGAAATAATTGCACGAAGTCCACGAATGCGCTCGCCGTCAACGACGACAACACGTCGGTCATTCGCTGTCGCACCGACAACGGCTCGCGCTGTACGTGGTGATGGGCGAACATATCGCTGCGCGACAGCACTTCTTGAAAAGCCAACAGCATTTCCTGCAAGCTGACCTGCGGCGGGATGCGCACGACTTTGCGGTCCGCCAAATCCGCCGATGCGAGCCAGGTATCCCGTTCCAGCCGCGGCATGCGATCGATTCCTTCGGCGGCACGCTTGAAGCGCTCGTATTCCTGCAGTCGACGCATCAGCTCGGCGCGAGGATCGCCCTCGTCCGCGGACCCGTCATTGCCGACGCGCGGCAACAGCATGCGCGATTTCACTTCGGCGAGGGTTGCCGCCATCAACAAATACTCGCCAGCCAATTCCAATTGAAGCACCTGCATCAATTCGATGTAGCGCATGTACTGGCGCGTGATCTCGGCGATCGGAATATCGAGGATGTCCAAATTCTGCCGCCGTATCAGATACAGCAGCATATCGAGCGGTCCTTCGAAGGCCTCGAGAAACACCTCGAGTGCCTGCGGCGGGATGTACAAATCTCGCGGCATCTCGGTAATGGGCTGACCCTCCACCATCGCAAACGGCATTTCGCCCTGCGCAGGCTGCAGTAGAGTGACCGGTGGCGGCACCGCAACGTTTTCAACAAGCGTCAATTCAGGTTTCATCGGTAATCCATGGCCATGGCTTGACGGACGGCGTCCAGCGTATCGCGCGCCGCTCCTCGCGCCCGTTCGCACCCTTCGGCGATGATACCGCGTACCAGTTCGGGATTCTCTTCAAACTCTTGCGCCCGTTTCGAGATCGCAGACACTTCCTCGACGATCTTTTCGATCAGAGGCGCCTTGCATTCCAAGCAACCGATACCCGCGCTGCGGCAACCCTGTTGCACCCAGGCTTGAGTGTCGGCGTTTGAATACAATTGATGCAGATCCCAGACGGGGCACTTGTCGGGATCGCCCGGATCGGTGCGCCGCACGCGGGCAGGATCCGTTTGCATGGCTTTAACCTTCTTGACGATCGAATCCGTGTCTTCGCGCAAGCCAATCGTGTTGCCGTAGGACTTCGACATTTTGCGCCCGTCCAACCCCGGCACCTTGGGTGTCGCGGTGAGCAGCGCCTCNNCGGTCGGCGACCGTCAAACGGGCGTTCGATTCGACCAGCGCGCGCGCCTTGGCCAGAGCGTCCGCATCGCCCTTTTCCTGGAACTCCTTGCGCAGCGTGCGGTACATGGCCGAATTGCGCGACCCCAAGCTCTTGATGGCTTTCTCGACCTTGTGTTCGAACTCTGGCTCGCGGCCGTAGATATGGTTGAAGCGCCTCGCCACCTCGCGGGCGATTTCCACGTGCGCCACCTGGTCTTCGCCCACCGGCACGTATTGCGAGCGGTACAGCAAAATATCTGCCGATTGCAGCAAGGGGTAGCCCAGAAAGCCATAAGTGCTCAAGTCGCGATCGGCAAGTTGAGTTTGCTGATCCTTGTAGGACGGGACGCGCTCCAGCCATCCCAAGGGTGTGATCATCGACAGCAACAGGTGCAGTTCCGCGTGCTCCGGTACTTTCGATTGAATGAACAAGGTGGCGACGCCGGGATTGAGGCCCGCCGCGAGCCAGTCGATGGCCATGGTCCAGACGTACTCCTCGAGCTTCGAGGTGTCCTCGTAGCCCGTGGTCAGCGCATGCCAATCGGCGATGAAGAAATAGCATTCGTACTGGTACTGCAGTTCGATCCAATTCTTGAGCGCGCCGTGGTAATTGCCCAAATGCAGCTGGCCCGTGGGCCGCATGCCCGACAGCACGCGTCGATTCTGTATCGGTCCGCTCATGCGCGAGACCCGAACAAGGCGAGGATGATCCGTCCGATGACGCGCAAGGCCGGATTGAACAGCCACCCGAACAGACCGAATGCGGACAAACCAATCACGATGAAGAGGCCGAACGGTTCAATCTTGTCCAAGCGAGCGCTCAAGCGAGGCGGCAGCAAGCCCGCCAGCACCCGCCCGCCGTCGAGCGGCGGAATGGGCAACAGATTGAACACCGCAAGCACCACGTTGATCACAATACCCGCCTGCGCCATGAGCGCGATCCAACCGTCCAATGTCTCGTTGCCGTTGACCCGAGCGATCGCCCCCAGCACCGCGCACCACACCACTGCCATGGCGAGATTCGCCGCCGGCCCGGCAAGTGCCACCACCACCATCGCTCGACGCGGATTGCGCAGCACACTCGTGGCCACGGGCACCGGCTTCGCCCACCCGAACAACGGGCCGCCGACGGCAAGCAATAGGCCGGGAACCAGCACAGTACCGATCGGATCGATGTGCCGCAGCGGGTTCAAACTCAAGCGTCCGAGCATCTCGGCGGTGCGGTCACCGAAGTATCTGGCCATCCAGCCGTGCGCAACTTCGTGCAAGGTGATTGCAAACAGTACCGGGATTGCCCAGATAGAGATCTTGTAAAGAAATGCAAATAAATCCAATGCTTACACTCGTTATTTATACCGAATGCGAGCTTAATTGCTCGCATTGCGCCGGCATTATACGGTTGCGGGGTCTGCAAAGGGGTCTACGTCACCGCGGCCCACGCGCACCACGATGGCGCGGTCGCTGGACATATCGATCACCGAGGTGGGGATCAGCCCGCAATTACCGCCGTCCAGGACC
The DNA here is from genome assembly GCA_003165495.1 of Gammaproteobacteria bacterium. Classification (GTDB taxonomy): domain Bacteria; phylum Pseudomonadota; class Gammaproteobacteria; order Steroidobacterales; family Steroidobacteraceae; genus Bog-1198. Next base: position 10,221 of record PMMB01000076.1, read on the forward strand.
AGATCGACGCTGTGTTCAAGCTTTTCATAGATCTCTTTGGCATCGGTGCGCGGCAGTTCCTCACCGGGCAGAAGCAGCGTTGAACTCATGACGGGCTCACCCAGTTCGCGAAGCAACATGGCGGTCACAGGATGATCCGGAACGCGCAATCCAATGGTGCCCCGCCGTTCGTGCTTCAAGCGTCGCGGCGTCTCGCGCGAGGCCTTGAGCAGAAAGGTATACGGTCCCGGGGTATGCGCACGCAACAGCCGGTACTGCCAATTGTCGACCATTGCGTACTTCCCGACCTCGGCGAGGTCGCGGCACACCAGGGTGAAATGATGATTGCGATCCGTTTGCCGAAT
>PMMB01000076.1:10594-11153 GCA_003165495.1 Gammaproteobacteria bacterium
GAATCGGTGGGATACACGATCACCCCTCCACCGCGAAGAACCTCGACGGCTTGGCGCACGAAGCGCCGCTGCGGAGAAACCGGATGCAGTTGCAGGTAGATGCTCACTTCGTCGGCTATGATACGCGGATGAATCAGCTACTCGAATGGGCACCTCTCATCGTTTTTTTCGTCGGTTTCAAACTGTTGGGTATCTACTGGGCCACGGCGGCGCTGATGGTCGCCTGCGTGCTGCAGCTGGTGGTGCACCGGTTGCGCACCGGCAAATTCAAGACCATGCATATCATCACCGCGGTGGTGGCGGTGGCGCTCGGCTCCGCCACTCTGCTGTTGCACGATCGCCGTTTCATTCAGTGGAAGCCTACGGTGCTGCTCGCGCTGGCGGCGGCCGTTTTTCTCGGCAGCATGGTTCTGGGCAAGCAACCTCTCGCACGGCGCGTACTGGAATCGGTGTTCAGTGAGCCTCTGAATATCTCGTCGCGCACTTGGTTATTGATCAACTCCCTGTGGGCCGGCTGGCTCGCGCTCCTGGCGGCAGCCAATATCTACGTGGCGCGGAA
>PMMB01000264.1:0-255 GCA_003165495.1 Gammaproteobacteria bacterium
ATCGCCGAAGTGGTCAAACAAGTGGCCGCCAAACTGCGCAACACTCCCGCGGTGTGCCGCAAGTCCTATATCAACCCCGCGGTGTTCGACGCCTGGCGCTCAGGCCTCATTCACAGAGTGTTCAACGGCAGTCTCAGCCTTGCCGCCCCGCGCAAAGCAGAAACTCTGGTACTGGCCTTCCTGCGCCACGAAGGCTCATCAGCGGCCGATTGAGGGGATATGTGGCTGTGCAATCGCGCGGCCGACTCTAGAGCT
>PMMB01000264.1:288-4720 GCA_003165495.1 Gammaproteobacteria bacterium
ATCGGGTGCGCGGCCTGCATAAAATCCTCCAGCTGAGGCGGGGGGGATGTTTCTTGAACATTGGCGGTCATGTGAGAACCTCGTTCACGTTCAGAGCTGAAATGTACTGACCGCGGTAGAAGTATACTGGCTGTCGTTGAGTGTCTGTCAGCGGACAACTACAAGATGAGTGAGAGTTGATAACGTGCGAGTCCAGGACATCGAGCACCAGTATTCCGCCGCGTACAAGCGCGTCGTGGTCTTGCTCCTCATGACGGCATACACGTTCAATGCGATGGACCGTAGCATTATTTCCATCATCAGTCAGTCGATGAAGCTTGACCTTAAACTGACCGACACTCAGTTGGGTCTGCTCAGTGGCACGGCCTTCGCCGTGCTGTATGCGTTCGGTGGGATTCCCATTGCGCGCCTTGCCGAGCGCATCAGTCGGGTCAACATCATCTCCGTCGCGCTCATCGTCTGGTCCACCTTGAGCGCACTGTGCGGCGCGGCGGTGAGCTTTTCGCAGCTGCTGCTGATCAGAGTGGGTGTGGGCGTCGCAGAGGCTGGTTGCTCGCCGCCCGCGCACTCGTTGATTTCGGACTACTTTGAGCCGTCGCGGCGAACCTCCGCGCTATCGATTTATTCCTGCGGGACTTCGCTGGGGTACCTTTTGGCAGCCGTGGCGGGCGGTTACGTGGCGCAGCACTGGGGTTGGCGCGCGGCGTGTGCGATGGTGGGACTGCCGGGGATCGCGATTGCCGTTCTGATCAAAGTCTTCGTTCGAGAGCCGCCGCGCGGGTATTCGGAGTTCGCGGCCGGCAATCGAGACAGGTCGTCCTTACCGGCTTTCTCGCTTAAATCGGAATTGCGTGAAGTGTGCGCCGTCGGCAAGGCTCTGCTGGCCGACTGGCCGGTTCTTCACATGGTTCTCGGCGTCACCATTGGTGCGTTTGGCGCCTATGGATTCTACGCCTTTGTGCCTCCCTACTTCAGTCGCGCCTTTGGCCTCGACTATACGACGATCGGAATCGTCGCCGGGCTCGCGGGAGGAGTTGCGGTAGGCATGGGAATTGTCGCTGGGGGATTCGTTGCCGACGCTCTAGCCAAGCGCGAGGCGCGGTGGTACGCACTGGTTCCGGCGATCGGCGGCATCATCGCCGTACCATTGTATCTGCTCGCTGTTCTGCAGGCAGACTGGAGGGCGGCGACAGGCCTGCTCGCGATTGCAGGTTTCTTTCAGTACGCCTCCCTCGGACCCACGTTTGGAGTGGTGCAGAATGTGGTCGATCAACGGCGACGCGCCACCGCAACAGCGGTGTTGTATATCTGTTTGAATGTTTTCGCGCTGGGCGGCGGGCCCTTGTTCACAGGCTGGGTCATCGATCGCTTCGCGGGGGCCAACTTCCATCCGCAGGGCGTCCAGCTAGCTGGGCAGAATACGGGTGGCGCTACTTTCGCGATAAGCTGCCCGGGAGGCGCCGCTATGGCGACGGCGAGTGCCGGAATGAAATCCGCGTGTAATTCGGCCCTGGCGCGCGCGACGCGACGGGGAATTCTAGCGACGCTGTTGTTTTTCGCTTGGGCGTCCGTTCATTACTTACTTGCCTCGGTCGGCATCGCGAAGGCGCTGAAGGCAGCCGCGTTTCGAAACGTTGTCGCAGTCTCGCCATGATGGCGCCTCAAGGCTGCGCGTTGCCGGCGCCCGCCGACTTGGCTTCCTCGGTCCAGTCGGATTCGATATAAAACGGCCCCGGCCGCTCTCGCAGCTGCTCGTATTTGCAAATCTGCGGTTCGGCGCCGAGTGGAATTGAAACGCCGTCGCGAAACGCCCACTCGCCGCGCTCGCTGTCGGTCGCCCGCACATAGCTGTTGATCATGAAGCGCCGATCGTAGTCACTGACGTTGGGCGCCGAGCCGTGTACGGTGAATAGCGTCCAGAGCAGAAGATCGCCCGGTTCCATTTCGCAGGTGACGATATTCGAAGGATCCAGGCCGGCGCGCCGTAGTTCCTCATTCTGCGTCTGACCGACCATAATCGGTCCATCATCGGAAAGCCCTAAATATCCCAATCGATGGCTTCTGGGGATGACGCGCAGAGCGCCATTCTCGACAGTTTGCCGATCGATGGCGAGCCCCGTCGTTACCGTGCTGCGAAGGTAACTGAAGTCCTTGACGTTGCCTTCCCGGAAACGTGCGTCCTGGTGAAATCTATAAGACGTATATTTCGCGCCGGGCGGCTTCCAATGCACTTGATGCGAAATCTGTTTGATGTCCGCGCCGAGAAAGGGTTCGAGCACGGCAAAGTACTTCTCGCTGCGACGCATCTGCTCCATCAACGGGCTGAGCCAGGCGGTCCAGTGCGCCTGCAGAACGATGCGGCGGTTGGCCTTGGGGTCGTTGAGCACTTCAAACAGCAGGTTCTTGTCCCGATAGGTCGCGTGATGTTTCAGTCCCTCCTGGTACATCCGGTGCGTTTCCGCGCTTAGATCCGCGGTTTCCGACGGCGAGAGAAAACCTCGGACTATCGTGTACCCTTCGGTAATGAGTTCTGCTACGCGATCCTGCATGGGGAAATCTAGCGAATCATGCCCTTGTACGCATGCCAAGTGGCGTGGCCCAACAGCGGCGCAATGAAGAGCAGACCCAGGAGCAGCAGCGCATAGCCGATGATCGTCAACACCAGAATCAACGCGCTCCATACGATCATGGCGGGTATGTTGCGGATTACTGCGTTGACGCTCGCGCGCATCGCTTGCGCCGCGGAGGCGTGTCGATCGATGATCAGCGGAATTGCCACGACTGAGACGGTGAACACGACGGTTGCGAGCACTCCGCCGACGGCTATATAGGCCAAAATCTGCGAGCGATTCGTCGAGTCGAGAAATCCACGGTACAGGGTCTCGCGTATATCGGGTTCGGCAATATGAAACACGGTTCCGAGCAGCAGCGCCGAGATACCGAACCACACGGCGGCACAGATTGCCAAGATGACGCCGAATTCAAACAACGCCGGGGCGTTTCGTTTAAATCCGTCCAAGGAGTCATCGAAGTTCGCGGACTGGCCTAGAGTATATCGCCGCGACATCTCACACAGACCGGCCGACATCAGGGGCCCAACCAGCAAGAACCCGGAAATTGCCGCAGCGATGAAATACGGGTGTGTACCGCAAAACACCAGAAGCGTCCAACCCAGCGCCACTATCAACGCGCCGTAGCCGAGACTGGCTCCGGTGCGCATATCGAGCCATCCGTCCCGCAACCACGCGAAAGGCTGGAAAACCGGGATTCGCATGACCTCGATGTGCAGAGTCTGATCTCCACCGCTGGCGAGTGTAGTGCCCATGGCCGCGATCCTCCAATTGAGAGGTTAACCCACCGAATCACCCAGGACTTGAGTTTAGTCCCATTTGCCGCGCTGCGCCTTGACAATGGCGGCGCCCGGGCCATCCCCCAAATTCGCCACATCGTTGCCGCATGATTTCAACCCAATCGTGCGCTAAGATCCTGGGTTTGCTCGTCGGCGGTCTGCCGATCGAGCACCGCAAACGCAAGGATCGCCCATGAAGAGCGACGACATCAAAGAAGCACGCAAGCAGGCGGCGCTCGATTATCACGAATTTCCGACTCCGGGAAAGCTCTCGATTACGGCCACCAAGCAGTTGCTCAACCAGAGTGACTTGGCGCTGGCGTACTCGCCGGGCGTTGCCGCGGCTTGTGAGGCCATTGTCGAAGACCCGCTCAACGTCTTTCGCTTTACCGCGCGCGGCAACTTGGTCGGGGTCGTTACGAATGGCACCGCGGTACTTGGGTTAGGGGCAATCGGGCCGCTCGCGGCTAAGCCGGTGATGGAAGGAAAAGCGGTGCTGTTCAAGAAATTTGCCGGCATCGACGTGTTTGACATCGAAGTCGAGCAACGCGATCCGCTGAAGTTGATCGAGTTGATTGCCGCCCTCGAGCCCACGTTTGGCGCCATCAATCTCGAGGACATCAAAGCACCGGAATGCTTCGTTGTCGAACGCGAATTACGCCGGCGCATGAAAATCCCGGTGTTCCATGATGACCAACACGGCACCGCGATTATCGTCGGCGCCGCCTGCCTCAATGGGCTGCAGGTGGTTGGCAAAGACATCAAGAAAATAAAATTGGTGGTCAGCGGCGCGGGTGCCGCGGCGCTTGCCTGCGTGGACTTGCTGCTCGATTTAGGGCTGGTGCGCGAGAACGTTTGGTTGACCGATCTTGCCGGCGTCGTATACGCAGGCCGACAGGAGCTGATGGATCCCGAAAAGACCCGCTTCGCGCAGCCCACCAATGCCCGCACATTGGATGAAGTCGTTGGCGGCGCGGACGTGTTCCTCGGCCTGTCGGCCGGCGGTGTGCTCACGCAAAGCATGGTCAGAAAAATGGCGCCGAAGCCGTTGATCCTTGCGCTTGCCAATCCGACGCCGGAAAT
>PMMB01000264.1:4725-15734 GCA_003165495.1 Gammaproteobacteria bacterium
CAGGTCAACAATGTCCTGTGTTTTCCCTTCATCTTTCGAGGCGCACTGGATGTCGGCGCCACCACCATCACCCGGCAGATGGAGATCGCCGCCGTGCACGCCATCGCTGAGTTGGCGCGCCAGGAGCAGAGCGACGTCGTCGCCGCTGCCTACGGGGGCATCGAGGACTTGGCTTTCGGTCCGGAATACCTCATTCCCAAGCCCTTCGACCCGCGCTTGATCGTCAAGATCGCGCCGGCTGTTGCCAAGGCCGCAATGGAGTCGGGAGTGGCTTCTCGGCCCATCGCTGACCTGGAAGCATATGGCCAACGTCTGCTGCACTTCGTCTATCACAGCGGCACGCTGATGCAACCGATATTTGCCGCTGCGCGTACGGTGCCCGCGGAACGCAGCCGCATCGTCTATGCGGAAGGCGAGGATGAGCGGGTGCTTCGCGCCGTGCAGATCGCCGTCGACGAAAAGCTCGCGACGCCGATCCTGATCGGTCGTCCGGCGGTGATCGAGCGCGGCATCAAGCGCTACGGCTTGCGAATTCGGATCGGAGAACACTTTACCGTCGTCAATCCCGAATACGATGAGCGGTACCGTGAGTATTGGCAGGACTACCACAAGCTCGCCGAGCGCAGCGGTGTGACGGCGCAATACGCCAAGCTGGAATTACGCCGCCGCACGACATTGATTGCCGCGATGCTGTTGAAAAAGGGCGAAGCGGATGGATTGATCTGCGGGACCATCAGCACGACCGCGCGGCACCTGCGCTACATCGATCAGGTCATTGGACGCCGCGCGGGCGTCAATGTGTATGGCGCGATGAGCGGGTTGATCCTTCCCGGGCGTCAGGTCTTCATCATCGATACGCACGTCAATCTCGACCCCACCGCTCTGCAGCTGGCGGAAATCACGCAACTTGCCGCGGAGCAGCTGTGTGCGTTTGGCCTCATCCCTAAGGTGGCCTTGCTGTCGCATTCGAATTTCGGCAGCAGCGACGCGCCCTCGGCTCTTAAGATGCGCGCCACCTTGGCGTTGCTGCACGAGCGCATGCCGGATTTGGAAGTGGATGGCGAAATGCACGGGGACTGCGCCCTGGATGAGGCAGCGCGTAAGGCGATACTTCCGGGCAGCACTTTGCACGGCAGCGCCAACTTATTGGTCTGTCCCAATCTGGACAGCGCAAACATTGCCTACAATTTGCTCAAGTCGGCGGCGGGTCACAACGTCGCCATTGGTCCGATTTTACTCGGCTGCGCCGCTCCCGCGCACATTCTGACTCCGGCGGCCACGGTGCGGCGCATCGTCAATATGACGGCCGTCACGGTGGTCGAAGCCAGCAGGGCGCTTGGAGTCCCGCGAAGATGTTGATCGTGCGGCTCATTGAGCGTTGAACTCGATTCACGATTTCGGGTCTATTGGCTGGGAGTGCGACGTGGGGGATGTCGGCTTATGCGAGGTTAACCGTCATGCGACATGCGAATCGACCATGGATGTCCCTTTGGGGAGCGGTAGCGCTGCTGGGCGGCTTGTGGTGCTGGTCGCCTTCCAGTCACGCCGCAGTGCCAGCGGCCGATACCCCGCGCACCGATATCGTGACCAGCGCGTGGCAGCATCACAAGGTGACGTTCAGCTACGTCGGCATCACATCGCTCTATACCTGCGATGGTCTGGAAGGTCAGGTACGCCAGATCCTCTTGCATTTAGGCGCGCGAAAGGATGTCACCGTCAGGGCGACCGGCTGCCCGGGCCCATTCAACACGCCCAGCCACAGCGCCTGGGTGGACGCGAATTTCTATACGCTCGCCCCGTCCGCCGATGCGAGTGGGGCCGACACGGTCATAGCTCGCTGGACATCACTGGAAGTGACGCCGCAGCGCCCTAGTTTCATGGGCGACGGCGACTGCGAACTCATTCAAGAGATGAAAGACCTCATCACCAAGAACTTCAGTCTGCGGGACGTCGAATACCGCACGGATTGCATTCCTCACGAGGTCACGCTGGACGCGTTTGCGGTCAAAGGCCAAGCCCTAAGAGCGGTGCCGCCGAAAGCGAATGCGGTGAGAGGCTAACGGTATCTGAGAGGCTAACCGGTACCGTAGGCGCGGCTCTTCCAATGGGCACCTCGTCCACGCCAATAATTCAGCGCCGAGCCGAAGGTGGCAGCCATGTAGAAGAGCGCGATCAGCGGTAGCACGAACGCCCAGAGGCGGTTACGCCCGTATCGCGCCAATGTGGGTAGGTAGCTGATGGCCGAAAGCCCAAAAGCAACCAGACCCAGAGCAAACTGCCAGCCGTGACCGAACAGAACCGCCGCTGCGGGCACCAGCCACACCAGGGTCAGTGCGAGCAATGTGAGCGCCAACAGGCCCGTCGAATGGCGCAATTGGGTAAAGGCCGTCCGTGAAATCATGCGCCAAATATCCGCAAAATTCGCATAAGGGCGAATGGATGCGGCAAGTCCGGAATGTCCTAGAAAGATCGAACCGGATTTCTTCACCGACGTCGCCAGCGCCACGTCATCGATGAGGGAATTTTTAATCGCGTCGATACCGCCGCTGCGCTGCAGGGCCTCCCGCCGGATCAGCACGGTGCCCCCGGCGGCGGCCGCAACCGACGATAGCGGGTCATTCACTCTGTTGAACGGATACAGCATCTGAAAAAAATAGACGAAGGCGGGTACCAGCGCGCGTTCGGCAAGGCTCGTGCAGTTCAGGCGCACCATCTCGCTCACCAGTGCCAAGTTGGATTGCACGAGCTTCGCGACCAGCGATGACAGATGCCGCGGATCGTGCACGATATCGGCATCGGTAAACAACAGCAGAGGAGCGTTACTCGCCGCAACGCCCTGGTTCAATGCCCATAATTTGCCCGACCAATCCTCAGGTTTTGTCTGCAGGGTTATGATCGTAAGGTTCGTCGCCGTGCCTGCCAGAGCCGCCGTGTCATCGGTGGAATTGTCATCGACCAGTATGACTCGGAACCTGCCGTCGTAATCTTGCGCGAGCAGCGAGCCGATCACCCTACCGATGGTGTACGCCTCATCGCGCGCGGGAACGACGATGTCCACATCCGGATACTCCTGCGGCGTGGCGGGAGGCAATTCCGGAGCGGACTGCCAGAATTTTCCATGTGCAAAAAACAAGTAGAGCCATGTTAGCAATGATAGAAGGGCGATCATCGCAGCGTCCGCTACTTTAAGGGTCTCAAATAGGCTCATCCACGGATTTCGCGAGAGGCGTGAACAGCTTGGGGCCCGATGCGGTCATCACCCAGCAGTCTTCCAAACGAACTCCGAACTCACCGGGGATGTAGATTCCCGGCTCGTCGGAAAAACACATGCCGGCCTGCAGCGCAGTCGTATCGCCGTGCACGAGGTAGGCGGGCTCATGTCCGTCGAGCCCGATGCCATGGCCGGTGCGATGGGGCAGTCCCGGCAGCTTGTAGCCCGGGCCCCAACCTTCGCTCTCATAATAGCGGCGCACGACATCGTCGATCGTGCCCGCTGGGAGGCCGATCTTCGCCGTTTCGAGAGCGATTTCCTGACCGCGTTTGACCGTGTTCCAGACTTTGCGCTGCCGCGCGTCCGCCCGGCCAAACACCCAGGTGCGCGAAATGTCGGACTGATAACCGTGCACCGTACAGCCGCAATCCATCAAAATAATCGAGCCCTCGCGTACCGTTTGGACTTGCAGCGATCCATGCGGATAGGCGGAAGCCTCGTTCAGAAGAACGAGCGAAAACTCGGGCGAGCCGCCTAGAGCGGCGGTGGTGCGGTCCATTAGAGTACTGATATCCGCGGAACTCATACCGCGTTCCACGTGTGCATGGACGGAGCGAAGTGCCTCGATGGTCACGTTATTGGCCATTTGCATGAGCGCCAATTCCGCCGGCGACTTGACGAGCCGACATGCACGCACGAGGGGATCCGCCGAGACGATCTCGTAAGCGCTCGACGCCTGCCGTACGCCGTCGACGATAAAGAACCGAACGGTGGATTCCACGGCCACCACTCCCGAGGCGACGCCCCGGTCGCGCAGACCTTGAATGATTCGTTCAATGGGGCTCTCGTGCTCATTCCACGCTCGGACATCGCCGCCCACCTGCAGGGTTTCGCGTACGGACGGTTCCTCAAATGCCGGCGTTACGACGATGACCTCACCGCGAACGGGAATGATCGCGAGCGTGATGCGCTCGGAACGACGCCACCTTATGCCGGTGAAGTAGTCGAGCGTCGACCCGGGTTCGACGAGAAGCGCTTGGACTTTGCGCTGACCCATGAGCATTTGAAGCTTGGCAATGCGGGTGCGCCGCTCCTCGACCGAGATCGGTTTCGCGTCTCCCGTCATGGATTTCAGTTCCGCCCCAAATGCAACGGGCAACCAGTTCCACGCGGTGATTGCGATGAGGGGAGCGCCGGCGGCGCTTCGAAGAAAAACGCGTCTCGATATCACGGTTATCCTTTTTTCGAGCGATGGTTCAAAAACTTGCGCCACGGGATCCAGTAATACTTGGACCAACCCTCGGAGACACAGGGGCATGACGTCTCCTTCGGACGAATCTGGCGCAAGGATACTGCAATTCAGGACAAGCGAGACTTCCGGAAGGTAATATGCACCGGGATCTAACAAGAATGTGGGGATGACGGCAATGTATAAGCTCTATGGAAGGCCGGGTTCAGGCTCGCTCGCGGTGCAGGTGGTGCTCGAGGAAATAGGCGCCCCGTACGAGCGAATTTGGGTAGGTCGCGAAGCGGCGGACGTGGCGCGGTTCCGCGCCACGAATCCCACCGGCAGAGTGCCGGCATTGGTACTGCCGGACGGCACGGTCATGTTCGAATCGGCCGCGATGCTGATCCACCTNNTTCCTGCAGTGGATGGTGTTTCTCTCAGCCAATGTCTACGAGGCGGCGCTGCGCACGTATTATTCAGCGCGCTATTCGATCCGCGGCGAGGCGGATGCCGAAGCGATCCGCGAACAGGGCACGGCCGATTTTTGCGCTTACCTGAGGCTGATCAGCCAAGGGCTCGGGCCCTATGTGCTGGGGGCCGACTATTCAATCGCGGACGTCTATCTGTACATGCTCGCGTCGTGGTACCCCGGGGAAAAGACCGAGCTGTACGCCAGCCTACCCAAGTTGCAGGCGCATGCAAAACTCGTCTCGGTGCGCCCCGCGGTTGCCAAAGCCGAGGCTGACCACGCGCAATAGCCGCCGATCAAATTCGATGCCGTAGCTATCCGGTGACCGCCGTCGTAGGATGGGTCTTTCCGGCCGGGAGCATTCGGTGGACGAAGTCTTCGTGCGGCGTGACGTGATCGATGCCGCTAAGCTGCGCAGTTTGTGCGTCGCGTCGAATGGCGAGGGTGCCATCCAGACCCTGTCGCATCTGGGCGCCATCGCCGTCACCGGCACGCTGCTCTGGCTGACGCGCGGCACATGGTGGGCGGTACCGATATTCGCATTGCACGGCGTGCTCCTCAACTTCCTGTATGCCGGGCAGCACGAACTCAGTCATTGGACCGTGTTCCGCACGGGCTGGCTGAATGAGTGGGTGGGTCGCGTGTTGGGCTTCGTGCTGTTCTTTCCGCGCACCTTCGACCAGATACAACACATGGCACATCACCGTTTCACGCAGAACTGGATGCGGGACGGGGAGCTGGCGCGCGAGCGCTATACGATGAGCTCATACCTACTTTGGATGTCGGGGGTGACTTACTGGTACACCCGCTGGCGCCGGATCCTGCGGTTCTCAGTCGGGGTCATCACCGAGCCGTATCTACCCGCCGCACGCCATGCCGATCTGATTCGCGAGGCGCGTTTGCATCTGGCCGGCTATGCGTTGATTGCCGGCATATCGCTGGCTGCGCACAGCGGGGCGGCCGTGATTCTCTGGCTGGCGCCGATGCTGGCGATGAAGGGCGTTCACCAGCTGCAGAACACTATCGAACATTTGGGCCTGTCGCACGAAGACAACGTGCTGGCCAACACGCGAAGCACGCGCACCAATGCGGTCATGCGCTGGCTGGGCTGGCAGATGCAGTATCACACGGCGCATCATGCCTTTCCCGGGGTGCCGTTCCACCGATTGCATGAGCTGCACAAAGCCATTTTCACCTCGCGCGGTGCGGCGCCTCCGTCGATGACGTATGTGGGTTTCCAGATCGCGGTGCTGCGCGCCTTCGCGCGCGGTAAGACCGAGGCCGATTATCCCGACGACCGCACTTGGATAGCCGACCCGCCGCATGGGTAATCGTCTTCTGGTTTATCAAGCATTGTGGGCAATGGACCGACTGATCGCACCCGAGGCGTCGGTGGCGGAAAAGTTCGACCGCGTGCTCGAGGCCGGATTCGAAGGAATGGCTATCGACCTCGGCGCCCTCACCATGGAGCAGGCGGAGGCGACCGTGCCGCATTTCGTCCGCACGGGTTTGGCCGGCGGACTGACCGCATTCCCGACTTCGGTCGAAGGGCTTCGCCCGGCTCTGCTGCTGGCACACCGGATCGCCGCGCCGTTTGTGGTCGTGATCGGTCAAGAAATGCCGATTGGCCTCAGCGACATGGTGCCCGTGATCGAGGGTTGGCTGCGCGTGGCCGAGCAGGAGGCGATGCCGATCCAGTTCGAGACGCACCGCAATTGCATCACCAACGATCTATTTACCACCGTGCAGTTGCTCGACGCGGTCCCCGAGATGCGGCTGGCCGCCGACCTATCGCATTACGTGGTGGACCGCGAGATGCCCTGTCCGCCGCCACCGGCTTTGCAGAACTTGATAACGAAGGTGCTCGAGCGCTCCGACTCCCTCCAGGGCCGAGTGGCGGCACGCGGGCAGATCCAGATAGCGCTGAATTTTCCCCAGAACGCGAAATGGGTGGCGCTGTTCCGCGAGTGGTGGCGGCAGGGATTTTCCGCTTGGCTCGCGCGGCATGCGGGGGAGAACTCGGCGATGGTCTTCCTGTGCGAACTCGGGCCGCCGGACTATGCGATCACCGACGCGCAAGGGCGGGAGCTGTCGGATCGCTGGGCGGAAGCCGCACTGTTGGCGCAATGGGCGCGGGCAATATGGAGCGAGGCCTCAGGCAGCCAGCAGGAGCCTGCGCTGCCTGCCCGGCATCGAATTGTCGATTTGCCGACAATCGATGAGTGATTCGTCCTACAGATCAAAAACGAGCACCACGTACCATTGTTCTCCAGTGTGACGTGTCGGCCGTTCGCCGGCGTATTCTCAGGAGTCAATTCATGAGCATGAACAAGGATCAAGTGGAAGGCCGAGCCAAAGAAGCAGCGGGAAAGGTCCGAGAGGTTGCCGGTAAAGTGGTCGGCAACACGAACCAGCAGGTGAAAGGCAACATCAACAAGAACGTCGGTGCGGCTCAAGCAAAGTATGGTGATGTGAAAAGTAATATCAAGGATTCGAAATAGGGCGAGACGTCGATGGGGGGCCCATGCGCTGTTCTCATCGGCGGCGCATGGTTCCTTGAATCGGTTCAAAGGGCCATGAGAACGGCGCCGACGGTGACCAGAATGCCGCCTAAACCCACCTTCCAGGTGAGTCGCTCACCGAGAAAAGACACGGCAAATAAAACCACGAAAATGACACTGAGCTTATCGATCGGAGCGACGCGCGAAGCGGGACCCATTTGCAGCGCGCGATAGTAACAAAGCCACGACAGACCGGTGGCAACCCCCGACAAGACCAAGAACAGAACGCCTTTCGTGGACAGACTGTCAGGCCGTTGCCATTCTTGCCGCGCAAAAATCAGCAGCGCGGTGACTAATAAAATCACTATGGTCCGGAGGAAGGTTGCCAGATCGGAATTGATTTCGGAAACACCGACCTTGCCGAAAATCGCCGTCAGGGCGGCGAAGAACGCCGACCCGATCGCAAATACCCGCCAGTCCGCATTCATGCCGGATTGCCAAGGACATTGCGTGCACTGACTTTCATCGTGATGTGCTCCTGAAGGGGGGTACGATTGCGCAGGATAGCGACCCTTACATTTCGGAAGCGACGCCTCCCATGATTCGCTCAGCGTTCTCGAAGAGTTCCGGCGCTACCGCATGTCCTGAGGCAGCCGCATTCTCGTCAACTTGTTCGGGTCGCGAGGCACCCGTTATCGCCGACGCCACATTGGACTGCCGGAGAACCCAGGCAAGAGCGAATTGAGCAAGCGTGAGACCCGATTGGGCAGCAAGCGGCCTCAGTGCCTGAACAGCTTCTAGCACCTTCGGTCGGAGCCATGCCGGGTTGAGAAAGCCGTTAATCGCATCGTTCGCCGCGCGGCTATCACGGGGAACATCACCGCCTGGGAGGTATTTTCCGCTGAGTACCCCCTGCGCCAGTGGCGACCATACGATTTGTGAAATGCCGGAACGCGTTGACAGCGAAATAAGCGCCCGTTCAGGACTCCGATGCAGCAGGGAGTATTGGGGTTGGCTGGAAACGAACCTCTCGACCTTAGGGATGGCGAGCGCGGCCTCCACGCGATCGATGGGCCACTCGGAGAAACCGATGTACCGTACTTTGCCTGACCGTACGACCTCGCTTAAGGCCAGCATCGTCTCTTCGAGAGGCGTGTCGTTGTCGTATCGATGGCATTGATACAGATCGACATGGTTTACTTGGAGCCGCGCAAGCGACGCATCGAGCTGCTTGAAAATCTGTGCGCGAGACAGGCCCTTATCGGTGCTGCTCATCGGAAAGTAAAGCTTGGTAGCCAATATATAACTGTCTCGGCTGATGCCCGCCAGCGCTTCGCCCAAGACCAGCTCGGCGGCGCCGCGGCCATAAACATTGGCCGTATCGATCAGGGTAATTCCGCGATCGAGGGCGCGATGCACGCAAGCGATGGCGTTGGCTTTCTGCGGGCCGTCCGAAAAAGTGAGCCAGGAACCGAAGGCGATCTCCGATACGGTAAGCTGGCTGTTACCCAGTTGGCGATATTTCAATCGGTCTCTCGGGTCGATTCTGTTCCACTTGCGTAACTTAAGGCCGATTGATGTGGGTTACAAGTCGAGCCTGCACTGTAGGAAACAACCGACGGACGCTCGCGGCCCGCGCCCTGATCGGCGATAGCCACACCGCCGCGCTGGCGGGCAGCGATGGTTCCATCCGGACGCCGCCAAGAAGGTGAGGCGTTGTTCGAGCGACTAGTTTCATTGCGCAACGACGTCGGCCTGTTTGCCGAAGAATACGATACCGAACGGCGTTCCTGATCGTGTGGGATATGACCTTCACGCGCATCCTTCGCGCGCCTACAGATGCCGCCGGCGCGATGAGTCAATCTATTGCCCGACAATTGCGAGAGCCAATAGGGCTATATCAAACCGTTTGCAGGAGTAAAAGATGAAATACCTCATACTAGCTAGCATGCTCACGGCCAGTGTTGTCTGTGCGCCGATGGTGCTCGCAGATGAACCTGGCGCTTCGTCGGATTCGTCCCATCACTATGTCAAGGATTCGATGATTACCACGAAAGTGAAGGCAAAACTGGCGGAGAAACACCTGGCCACGTTGACCAGAATCAAAGTGGATACCGATGAGAATGGCGTGGTCTGGCTGAGTGGACGAGCTCCCACCCAAGACGCGGTGGATCTGGCAACCATGATTGCCAAAAATACCGACGGCGTCAAATCAGTCCACAACGACGTCGCGGTCGAGCCGTAGCGCGCGAAAGCTGCGTCGTGCGATAGGGTCTGTGCACGCGGGCGCCTCGAGAAATTCGAGGCGTCCGCAAGCACTATCGCATCTGTCCGACCAATCGGTCCGCGAGTAGCCCCAGACATTCGCTCAATGCTTGCGCGACCGCCGCGTAACCATCCTGCCGTATGGGTGCGCTAAACACCTCGCCGCCCATCTCATCCTTGCCGGTGCGCGGGTCGAGAATTCGCCAGTGCGTCTCGATGCTCGCTCGCTCGCCTCTGTGCACGGTCATCTGCACCACATCGACCGCTACTTTGATGACGGGACCGCTCGCGTAATTGACGCTTTGGGCGGCAACCAGCAAATCGCTGCGCCGTCGCTCGAGATCCCGGGCCAGGGTTTGCGTAACCAGGTCGGCAAGCGGAGCGGCCCATCGTTCATGCTCCAGGACGATGACCCCATCCGCGGATGTGTCGAGAATCATTTCGGAGCGATCCACCAAGGACGGCAACGTCACCCTGAGCGTCACCTGCGTAGCGGGCGTGGACCTTGCTTCACTCGCGCCCTGCGGCTGCGTGCTCAGAATATAAAAATGATCCGGTCGGCTCGTTGCGCACGCGCTCAGCAGGCTCAGGATACACATAGCCGTCAGTAATGATTTCACGGCGCCTCTCCCGGTTTGCCGCGCAATAGAGATTCTGGATGGCGCTCAAGGTAGTCGACCAACGCGGAGACCGATTTCGCGGCCCGCGATAATTGCAGCAGCGTGGCGCCGAGATCGCTCTGTAGGGGCGCGTCTCGTGCCAACAGATCCTTTGCGTTCTTCATGGCGGCCTGTGCTTCGACCAATGTTGCCTCAACCTGCGGCGCAATGCTGCCGTCGACATGCCGCATCAATTGATCGGTGCTCTTCAAGGTCTGCTCGAGGCTCGTCATGGTGGAGAGCAACCGATCGGAAATCTGATCGAAGGGGACTTTACTGAGCTTGCGAGCGATATTTCCCACGGAATCCTGGATTTCGTCGAGCCCGTTGGACACTGTCGGGAATATCGAGGGTTGCTCATTCCACCAGACCTTCTCCGCGGGGGCATCCGCATGCATATCGAGGTCCACGTATTTCTGCCCCGTCAGCAAGTTGCCCGACTTCAATTCAGCCCGCAGGCCGTGCGCCACCAAGCTGTCGACCAGTTTCCGGCTGGACGTTTCGGGGTCTTCCTTGGCAGCGGGCGCCCGTGCACCGCTCGCTTTCCGTCCGCGTATTCGCTGCGGATACAGATCGACGGTAACGGGAAATCGCAGGGTGCCGGCATCTCGGTCGTATTCCACGTCCACGCTTTTGACTTCACCCACCGCAATGCCGTGCAGTTCGACCGGAGCAC
>PMMB01000264.1:15748-16924 GCA_003165495.1 Gammaproteobacteria bacterium
CGGGAGCGATTGAAACGCAACGCCGCCCTGTAGGATGGACGTCAAGGACTCGGTACGCAGCTTGACTCCGTCGGAACTGATCGACATGTCGATGCCGCTCGCCTGCCAAAAGCGGGTCCCGCCGGTGACGTACGCGTCAAAGGGCGCGTTGATGAATATCTTGAACGTGACCGCGGCGCCGCCCGCATCCAGTGTATAGCCCACCACTTGACCCGCGATGATGTGGCGATAAAAGACCAGAGAGCCGAAACCCAAAGATCCCAGATCGTCCGCATGCAGAATGAATTCCCGCCCCGGCAGGTCCAACGTGACGATCGGAGGCACTTCCAGACCGACGAACTGCCTGCTGCGGGTCGCTGACTTACCCACATCGACGCTGATATAGGCGCCGGACACTAGAGTACCCAAGCCCGTGATTCCGGCAGCCGAGACACGCGGGCGCACCACCCAAAAGCGGGTGTCATCCACTAGATACTCGCTCGCGTCGCGGTGAATCATCGCGGTCACGATGACCTCCTTGCGATCCTTGGACACGTGAATGTCGCGTACCTCGCCGATCTCGACATCCTTGTAGCGGATCCTGGTTTTGTTGGCCTCGAGGTCCTCGGCGTTGTGGAAACGAATTTCGACGCTGACTCCCTGCGCTAGCTTCTCGTGAATCACGACGAAGGCGCCTGCCAGAATCACCACCGCAGGTAGAATCCAAATCATCGGCAAGCCAGACCAGCGCGACCGCATTGGCACGGCGCTCGGTAGATCGTCCAAACCAGGAATCGTGGGTTCAGTCATGTTGCGGCGTATCCCACAGAAGCCGCTCGTCGAAAGTCCGCGCCGCGAGCAGGGTCAAGACCACCACGGCGCCAAAGGCCCATGCACCCCAGCCCACGATGATCGACGCGAAGAACTGGATTTGCACCAATGTGGCCAGCAGCGAAATGGCATAAATATCGAGCATCGACCACCGTCCGATGAATTCCACCATCCGAAACAGCTGACTGTGTCGCAATCGCCGGCGCGGCGAGGGGCGCCAGACCGAATAAAGTAGCACCCCCAACGCGAGAATTTTCAACAGGGGCACGACGATGCTGGCAATGAACACCAGCACGGCGATCGGCCAGGATCCGGATTGCAGCAACACCAGCACACCGCTCAAGATTGTATCGTTTTCATCGTCGA
>PMMB01000047.1:0-1102 GCA_003165495.1 Gammaproteobacteria bacterium
GATACCAGCGCGGAAAGCGCCGGGAGTGCGCCACTCGGTTGCCGACATCGTAGTAAAGCTTGAGGTCATCGAGCGCGCCCCGCACATCCAAGTCCGGAGAGTATTGATCGCTCGGTTGGTGATAGCGATGCGCCATGTAAGCGTCGAGCTGCGCCCGGCCCCAAACGGGTCCGCGCGCGCTGTCGTCGAGACCGCCCTGCGCATACAACGCCGGCACCCCGGCCTTCGCAAAGCTGAAACTATCCGAGCGAAAATAGAGTCCCTGTTCGAGTGTGGGTTCAGGCGTCACTTCGCGGCCCTGCAATAACGCCGCCGCGCGTGCGTACTCTTCCAGATCCGTGTTCCCAGAGCCGAATACAGTCAAATCGCGCGTAGGTCCGCCGTTGCGCAGGGTGTCCAAATTGAGCACGGCCGCGGTTCCCCTCAAGGGGAAAACCGGGTTCTCGACGTAGTACTCGGAACCCAGCAAGCCGGATTCCGCGCCGGTTAGGGCCAGAAAAACGATCGTCCGGTCTGCAACGGGCTTGGTGCGGATGAAGGACTGCCCCAATGTCAGGAGGCCTGCCACTCCGGACGCATTGTCGATCGCCCCATTGAAAATATTGTGTCCCGAACGCGCGGGGTCGCGGCCCAAATGGTCCCAGTGGGCGGTGTAGACCACATATTCACGGCGGCGACTACCGCCCGGCAGTTGCGCGATGACGTTCGCGGAGGTGAACTGGCGAACGCTGTTGTGCAGCGTCGCATCGGCGTGGAGACCCATTGGAATCGCCTTGAATCCCGCGTGGGCCGCCGCCGCCGCTCCGGCCGCGAAGTCGAGCCCCGCCGCGGCAAACAATGCACGCGCCGCGTCCTTCTGGATCCAGCCTTCGATGGCCGCACGTCCGGCATTGCCGTCCGCCGTCGAGAGGTCGAACTGCGCACCGGTCCAAGTACTCTGGATCACGTTCCAACCGTAGCCGGCCGCATCGCTTTCGTGAACAAGTAACACACCGGCGGCGCCTTGGCGGGCAGCCTCCTCGACTTTGTAGGCCCAGCGCCCGTAATAAGTCATCGCGCCGCCCTTAAAGACCTTGGGGTCCTTGGTGGCGTATCCTGGATC
>PMMB01000047.1:1186-5147 GCA_003165495.1 Gammaproteobacteria bacterium
TAGGCAAGCGTGAGGGTCCCGTCATGGCCCGCGACGGACAGCGACGCATCGGCGCCGGCGAGAATCTCGACCATCGGCACCTGCTGCAGGAAACTCTCGCCGTTGCCCGGCTTCAAGCCCAATTTACGAAACTGCTCGACCAGATACGCGACCGTCTTCTCCTCGCCGGGCGTGCCGGGCTTTCGGCCCTCGAAGCCGTCGGAAGCCAGCACTCGGACATGCTCGCGAAAGACCGTTTCGTCGATGTCGGTGGAAGGCGGCGGGAGCTTAGGATGTACCGTACAGGCCGTCAGCAGCAGGCCCGCCGCGGTAAAAACGCCCCCATAACCCCAAATTCGCATGATATTGCGCACTCCTCGTTCAGTTGCGGCGCGGCCAATACAGCAAAACCACGGCACATAGGCAGGCCGCGGTCGCCAAATGCGCCCAGCCGCGCCACGGGCGCGCTTTTACCTGCCCTAGGAAACTCCCCGCGCTGGCGGTGGTCAAAACTGCGAATGCGATCAAGCTCAATACGAGCTGCGGCAATTCACGCGATAGATCGGGGTGTTGGCCCGCTAAGACAGCGAACACGATCAGGACGGCACCCAGGCCGAAAGTGATCGAAGCCGCGGACCCTAGAACGATACCGATCAAAACCGTGAACGGACGCATACCTTAAGGCTCATATACACTTGCTAGCGGACACAGGCTTCTCTAGCCTTGAAGGGAATTGGGGATTGGAGTTTACAGGAGAACTGCTGCGGTGATGACTAATAGGCCTTGGGTGAATCGTTCGCGCTGGATTTCCGGCATCGCCGTCTGCGCGAGCGCAGTGGGGCTTGCCGCACTGTTGGGCGCGGCCATGACGCCGTCGCCCGCCGTTCCGGCAGCGACCACGGCCCTCGCGCCCACCGAGCAGGAAAACTATGTCGCGCGCCGTGTGGCCGACATCGTCGCCCATGAACACTACCGGCGAGCGCCGCTGGACGACCATCTCTCGAGCTTGATCCTCGACCGTTATCTCGACGCGATCGACGGCGGCAGAAGCTATTTCTACGCGAGCGATATCGCCGAATTCGAGCGCTATCGCTACGAGCTCGACGATGCCATCAAGACCGGCGACGTGGAGCCAGCGTTTGTGATCTTCCGGCGCTATCAACAGCGCAGCCGCGAGCGCATGGCCTATGCGATCGAACTGCTGGCCAAGAAACCGGATTTCGACATCGACGAATCGTTCAATTTCGATCGCGAGAAGGAACCCTGGCCGGCGAACGCCGCAGAAATGAACGAGCTATGGCGCAAGCGCGTGAAGAACGATGAGTTGTCGCTCGTGACCACCGGCAAACAATGGAACGACGCTGCCGATATCTTGCGTAAACGCTACGAACACGTCGCGAAACGCATGGATCAGAGCAAACCCGAAGACGTGTTCGAGGCGTTCATGAATGCATTCGTGCTTTCCTTGGATCCGCACTCGAATTATTTCTCGGCNNCGCAACTCGGAGGAATACAACATTCAAATGAGTTTGAGCTACGAGGGCATCGGCGCCTCGCTGCAACTGACGGACGATTACGTCACCGTGATCGACGTCATCGCCGGCGGTCCGGCCGCGACCAGCGGCAAGCTCGCCGCCAACGATCGCATTACCGCGGTAGGGGAAGGCAAGACCGGAGAACTGACCGACGTGATCGGTTGGCGCCTGGACGACGTCGTGCAGAAGATTCGCGGGCCCGGCGGCACGCTGGTGCGCCTGCAATTATTGCCGGCGGGCGCGGCTCCCGGCTCGGCGCAGAAGCTGGTGGAATTCACGCGCAATCGCGTGTCGCTCGAAGCCCAGGCCTCGCACAAGGCGATGCGGGTCGTGAAGCGCAACGGCCATGATGTGAAAGTCGGCGTCATCACGGTGCCGAGCTTCTACCAGGACTACGATGCCAGCCGTGCCGGGGCGAAAGATTACCGCAGCACGACTCGCGACGTGCAGCGCCTGATCGGCGAACTGAAAAAAGACGGCGCCGACGTGCTGATCATGGATCTGCGCGCCAACGGCGGCGGCTATCTTCCTGAAGCCGAGTCGCTGACGGGTCTATTCATCGACCGTGGACCGGTAGTGCAGCTGCGTGATACCACCGGACGCATCGAGGTCGACGATGATCCTGATCCGTCGATTTTCTACAGCGGCCCGATGATCGTGCTGGTGGATCGGTTCAGTGCATCGGCCTCGGAAATTTTTGCCGGTGCAATCCAGGATTACGGCCGTGCCCTCATCGTCGGTCAACAGACGTACGGCAAGGGCACGGTGCAAAACGCGCATCCGCTCAACTACACGATTTTCGGACGTAAGCCGGAGTTGGGCCAGCTCAACGTGACCATCGGCAAGTACTATCGGATCACCGGCGAGAGCACTCAAGACCGCGGCGTGACCCCGGACATCGCACTACCGTCGCTGATCGACGCCAATGAAGTCGGTGAGAGCACACGCGATCGCGCCCTGCCCTGGGATCACATCGAACCCGCCGCGTTCAGGGTTGAAGGCGATCTGAAGTCGATGACGGCTACCCTGGAGAAATTGCACGAAGAGCGTACCGCGAACAGCGCCGATTTCCGTTATTTGCACGACGACATNNGCCGCGCTCGATGCGATGCGCAGCCAGAAGACGCTCTCGCTGAACCTCAAAACACGCGAGGCGGAACGCAAACGCCTGGAGAGTGAGCGGCTCGAGCGGGAGAACGCCTGGCGGTCCGCGCACGACGTCAAACCGGTGAAATCCCTGGAGGAAATCAAGGACGATGCGGCTGCGGGCATCTTGCTCGATGAAGCGTCGCAGATCGCCGCGGATCTTGCCGTGGCGTCGGTGCATCGGGCCGTGCCGCCCACACAGGCGCGGCGCACCGACATCCACTAACGCAGCAGAACCGTATAGAGGTCCCAGTAATCCTCGGCCAATACGTTCCAAGGCTTGCCAAGCTCCGCAGCGGCGGCCGCGGGCGCCAGTGAGTCCGCGGTCGGTACGGTGTCGGCATTGTTGCGGTATTCGCAGGTGCCGCGCAGGCGCTCCAGCTTGGTCTTGAGCGCGGCGGTGACCTGCTTCTGATTGGCCACGGCGGACTGCGCTTGTTGCACACGCTGCATATGGCTCTCGCAATCGGCCCGCGTGCCGAAGCTCATCTCGTGAACTCTGCGCGCGACGGCCTCCTTGGCGCGCGCCGCGAGCCCATAGGCGTCCACATTTTCGCATAGCAATTCAGCGTAACTAATGATGGCAAGATTGATGTTGCGGCGTGCGGCCAACGAGATTCCGGGAAATTCAGGCGCAGCTTCGTGGTCGATGGCACTGCGTTCGGCGTGCAGATCGCCGACCGCGGCGTCGGCGACCACGACTTGGTTACGCAATGATTCCAGAGATTTCTCGCGGCGACGGCGCTTGAAATAGTGCCAGAACGCGGTCAACCGTGAGATCTCGCTTTGCTCGGCGGCCAGATGCCGGCGTTTCGAGTCGGCCTCGGCCGCCGCTGCGTGTAAGCGCCCATCGACATCCGCGAGCCGCGAGCTCTTCGCTGCCTCGGTTTCCGCCTTATGCTTCGCCATCTCTCGCGCCTCTTGCTGGCGCGTCAGATCGGCGGCAAATGTCGAGAGCTGCTGGTGACAGGTCTTCCACAAGGTGCGCAGCTGATAGAACACCAAGGCGCCGTAGCCGGTTTTTGGATCGCCGAGTAAATCGCCGAGTGCGTCCAGCTGCTCCTGCACGCGAATGGTAGCGCCTTCCTGCTGCTTGAGGCGATCGCGCAGCAAATGGAATTCGTCTTTGAGGTCGGCGTAGGCCTTCTTGAGGCCCGCACGATTTTGGAAGAGCTGCATGAGCCGCTCCTCGTCAGGACTCACAGCGCCCCCGTCCGTACCTCCTTTGAGAAAACTAAGCTTATCGATCAAAGTCCCGCCTTGGCCTCAAGCGTGCAATTGCGGGACATCCCAAGCAAACC
>PMMB01000181.1:0-2388 GCA_003165495.1 Gammaproteobacteria bacterium
GCCAACGCGTGCCGCACATACTCCTCGGGACGTCGAAATCGACCATCCAACTTCTCGAATAACAGCACCTTGTAGTGGTACAGGCCGTATTCGGGCATGGCCCGGCGCATTTCATCCGGCACCACCCCAAGGTCTTCGCCGACGACCAAACAGGCGCTACGCGCGCTTTCCAGCGACAACACTGTGAGCAGTAGCTGCAACGGATAATGAACGTATGCACCCTCGGTGGGCGAGAACCCGTGCGCGACCCACCACTGGCGGAACATCGCCATCACGTGATCCAGGCGCAAAGCGCCGTAGTAGCGCATATTGTTGCGGATAAGGCGCACGAAGCCTTGCAGCCGCTGCGCCTGCATCACGGACGGATCCTGCGGCGGTATCCCCCAGCCCTGACCCTTGAGCGCCAGAGGATCCGGTGGCGCGCCGATTTCGGCGCCCAGGCTATAACTGCTCTGATCCACCCAGGTCTCGGAACCTGATGGGTTGGCACCCACCGCATAGTCGCCGTACAGACCGATGGGCATACCGAGTTCGCGCGTCAGCGCCTGCGCGTCGCACAGCTGTTCGTGCGCAAGCCATTGCAAGTACACAAAGAACTCAACTTCCTGCAAGTGAGCGGCCGCGAATCGCGCCGCCGCGGCGCCGTTCACATCCCGGAACTCCTCCGGCCAACTCAGCCAACCGGAAGCCACACCCGAGGTCGCGCGAAAATACCGATCGAGTGTGTCGAAGCGGGCATGCATCTGCAAAAGATCGCCGCCGGCGGCAATGAAGGCGCCGAAATCCCGCGCCCGGTCGGTCCCGGATGCAAGATGCCGATCGCGAAAATCGCGATACAGCAGCGCGAGAATTTCGAACTTGAGGTCCGCTACCCCGCGATAATCGACCAATTCACGGCCCCGAAGTTCGCTCAGACGGTTCGCGATCGAAGGATCGGCCAATCGTTCGCGCGCCGCCGCGCAGTCTTGAAATTCCGGCACCAACGGGACTGAAATGTACAGTACGTTGAGAAAGTGCCGGCTCGACGCGCTGTACGGACTGCATCTCCCGGGATCCGCGGGTGCAAGCGCATGCAAGGGATTCAAGCCGATGAATCCCGCGCCGTGCGACGCCACCCAGCGAATCAACAATCTAAGATCGTTGAAATCTCCGATACCCCAATTGTCCCGCGACCGCAGCGTGTACAGTTGCACGGCGATGCCCCACAGGCGCCGGCCCGCGGTGATCGCTGCAGGCTCGTAGCACTGCGGCGGCGAAATGATCAGCAGGCAGCGATCGGCGGCGCCCCCGGCGATTTTCGCCTCCAATTCGTGATAGCCCGCAGGCAGATCGATCGGCAACTTAAAATGCCGGCGCGTGACCCACGATCCCTCAACCTCGCCTCTCCAGATCTCCGGGCAATCGGCCGTCGAGCTCACCCCATTGCGCCGCGAGCCATCCTCGAAGCGCACCGACCACGCCAGAGTGGATCCGAATTCGCGCGCGGTGACATTGATGTCAATGCCAATTCGCGCGCCGCGCGCAGCCGCGACCGGCGGCAGGAACTTGCGCCAACGAGCCACCTCGAGCTGGCTCAGCTCGAGCGCCAAGGCGGCAGGTTCGTCCACGCTGCACCCCATCGCTCGCAACAGTCCTTTTTTCGTCTCCAGACTGAAGTGGCGCAGCTCGCCGCGATAGTCGTGGTAGGCGTCGCCGATCCCGCGCAGCCGCGCTAATCTCTCGATCAATGTTGTATCCACGATTTCAGCACTCCAGCAGGGCGACACTGCTGGCGTCCAGGCGATAGTCGTTCGCGAGTCCAAGGCTCATCGCCTCATGAGTGCCCTGCGCCGTGTCGAATTGACGGATCCAAGGCCCGTTCACCGGACCGGAAGGCAGGGTAAATGTCTGCGCCGAATCGCCGGCATTCAGCAGCAACAACAGGCGTCCCTCCAAATTGTTCCGCTTAGCGAACCAAATACCCAAGGTGCGCAGGTTCGCATCCTGCCACTCACCTTGCTTCATCTCGTTGCCGCCCACATTCAACCACATCACATCCTTGACGCTGGCGCGCGACGCCGCGCCTTTGAGGAAGGTCTCGCGGCGAAACTCGACATGCCGCCGACGCAGTTGTGCGAGCAGCTGCACGAACCGCAGCAAATCCAGGTTGACGCTGCGCAGATGCCAGTCGACCCAGGATATCTCGTTGTCCTGGCAGTAGGCGTTATTGTTGCCGCGTTGCGTGCGCGCGAATTCGTCGCCGGCTTGCAGCATGGGCACGCCCTGTGAAAAGAACAGCGTGGCCAGTAAATTGCGCATTTGCCGCTTGCGCAGGTTATTCACCGCGGCATCATCCGTCGGCCCCTCGGCTCCGCAATTCCAGCTCAAATCGTCGTTGCGGCCGTCGGT
>PMMB01000181.1:2499-3138 GCA_003165495.1 Gammaproteobacteria bacterium
AGCTGATAGCCGCCCCAGCCCACGTCCCAGGGTTCGGCGATCAGCTTGACGTAGGTGAGCGCGGGTTCGGCGCGCAACGACTTGAAAAAGGCGCAGTACTCGTTGAAGCCGTTGCCTTCGCGCGCCAACACCGTCGCCAGATCGAATCGGAAACCATCGACGTGCATGTCTTCGACCCAGTATTTGAGACAATCGACGATCAGCGTACGAACCTGACTGTGCTCACAGTTGACGGTGTTGCCGCAACCGCTGACATTCTCATAGAAGCGCTTGTCCTGAGGCATGAGTCGGTAGTAGACCGAATTGTCGATGCCCCGCAATGAAAGGAGAGGACCGGCTTCATTGCCCTCGGCGGTGTGATTGAACACAATGTCTAGGATCACTTCGATTCCCGCCGCATGCAGCGCCTTCACCATGGTCTTGAACTCGACGACGGCATCGTGCAAGGCGTACTCGTTCGCCGGCGAGAACCACGCGACCGAGTTGTAGCCCCAGTAGTTGCTCAATCCGCGATCGCGCAGGAACTGTTCGGTGACGAAGGACTGACAAGGCAACAGTTCGACCGCAGTCACACCGATGGACTTTAAATGTTCGATCACCGGAGCCACCGTCAGCCCCAGGTATTTACCGCGCCAGGCC
>PMMB01000181.1:3191-5897 GCA_003165495.1 Gammaproteobacteria bacterium
ACGGTGGCATCGAAGCGATGACCTTTCTCCGGTTCATTCGGTCCATGGACGTAAAATGCGTAGTGGGATCCCGGGCCCGCGCGCCGCGGCGAGATCAAGCCATGCCAAATATCTCCAGTGCGTGCCGGTAAATCGTAACGCACGAGTTCGGCGCCGCCTTCGGCATTGAACAGACAAACCTCCACCCGGGTCGCGTTGCTCGAGAATAGAGCGAAATTGACGCCGTGTTTCGTCAACGTCGCGCCCAAGGGACGCGGCAAACCCGCCTGAATGGCCTTCACTACATCGGCCCGATAAAAAACATCGCCCCGAGCGGCGGCAAATTCAGCCGCAACGAGTACGGATACCCTTGAGCGCCTTCTTGCGCTGCACTCAATTGCGATTGCTGGTTATAACCGGAACCGCCGAATTTTACGTCGTCTGAATCGAATATTTTTTGATAAGACCCTTGTTCAGCGACCCCGACGCCGTAGCCATCGCGCGGTACCGGCGTGGCATTGAACACGCACGTGATGGGGGCGCCGGCGTCTTGGCCGACGGCACGCCGTGCGAACGCCCAAATGCTTTCGTCGGCATTGAGTAGGTCCACCCAGCGGAATCCATTGTGATCGCAATCGCTGCCGTAGAACTGCGGAGTCGCGCGGTACAAATGATTCAGATCGCGCACGCAGTCGCGCAGGGCTGAGTGCTCTGCGACTCCCAACAGCGACCAGTCCAATTGTTCATAGTCTCGCCATTCCTGCCATTGCCCGAATTCCGAACCCATGAACAAGAGTTTCTTGCCGGGATGGGCGCACATGAAAGTGAGCAAGAGGCGGAAATTCGCGCGCTTCTGCCAAGCGTCGCCGGGCATCTTGGCGAGCAACGAGCGCTTGCCGTGCACCACTTCGTCATGCGAGATCGGTAAAATGAAATTCTCCGACCAGGCATACACGAAGGAGAACGTGATCAGTTGGTGGTTGTATCGCCGATAAATGGGATTCAGAGCAGCATACCGTAAGGTGTCGTTCATCCAGCCCATATTCCATTTGAAATTGAACCCGAGTCCGCCGTATTCGGGCGGCTGCGTCACGCCGGCGAACGAGGTCGATTCTTCGGCGATCGTCAACACGCCGGGAAACGCGCGGTGCACCGCATTGTTCATCTGGCGCAGGAAGTCGATGGCCTCGAGATTCTCGCGGCCACCGTCGCGGTTCGGCAGCCATTCTCCGGATTTGCGGCCGTAGTCCAGATACAGCATCGAGGCCACGGCGTCGACGCGCAGCCCGTCGACATGATAGAGATCCGACCAGAACAGTGCATTGGCGACCAGAAAATTACGCACTTCATGGCGCCCATAATTGAAAACCTTGGTGCCCCACTCCATGTGTTCGCCGAGCCGGGAATCCGCGTGCTCATACAGCGCGCTGCCGTCGAAGTACGCTAGACCGTGATCGTCGCGCGGGAAATGCGCCGGCACCCAGTCGAGAATCACGCCGATGCCGGCCTGGTGGCAGCGGTCGACGAAGAACATGAAGTCATGGGGGGATCCGTAACGCGCAGTCGCCGCGTAGTAACCGACCACTTGATAGCCCCACGATGCATCGAGCGGATGCTCCGCGACGCCCATCAACTCGATGTGCGTGTAACCCAGCTCCGTGACGTAGGGGATCAGTTGATCCACCGCCTCGAGCCAACTCATGAAGGGCGGACTCCGTTGATCCCACGGACGCCGCCACGAACCCAAGTGCACCTCGTAGGCATTGAAGGGTCGGCGTAACGGATCGTTGCGTTCGCGCTGCGCCAGCCACTGCGAGTCTTGCCAGGCATAGCCGTCGAGCGAGGTCACCACCGAACAGTTCTCCGGGCGAAGCTGCATCGCGAACCCGTACGGATCGGCCTTGACGAATAGATGGCCCGCACGGTCGCGGATTTCGTACTTGTAGGCGGTGCCGGCGCCGATGGCGGGAATATTCAATTCCCAAATGCCCGACGACGCCAGGCTGTGCATCACATGGGCGCCGCCGTCCCAATGGTTGAAAGCGCCCACCACGCTCACGCGTTCGGCGTT
The DNA here is from genome assembly GCA_003165495.1 of Gammaproteobacteria bacterium. Classification (GTDB taxonomy): domain Bacteria; phylum Pseudomonadota; class Gammaproteobacteria; order Steroidobacterales; family Steroidobacteraceae; genus Bog-1198. The sequence goes on from PMMB01000181.1 coordinate 5,242, forward strand.
GGGCGCCCATACGGCGAAACGAGTGCCCGCCGCGGCGCCGTGGGCGTAGGGGTGCGCACCGAGCTTCTCGTAGATGCGCTCGTGCTTGCCCTCGCCGAACAAATAGAGATCGAAGTCGGTAAGCCCTGAGTCGGTCAAATTGAATTGCACCTTCAAATTACGGGCTTCACCGCCCATATGCGGTCCGCGTACTCGCGAATACTGCGGTCGCTCGAGAAATAGCCCATATTCAGGCAATTGATGATCGCCTTGTGATTCCATTCGTCCTCTAGGACGTACAGCGCGTCCACCTGATCCTGCGCTAGCGCGTACGCGGCAAAATCCGCGAGCACCAAGAAAGGCTCACCGTCGCTCAGCAAGCGGTTGACCACCGGCTTGGCGTCATCCGGACGCCCCGGCGAGAAGAATCCCGACTCGATGAGATCCAGGGTGCTCTTCAGTTCGGGATTGCTATCGAGCTCGCGTCGCGGCTGGTAACCCGAGCGCCGCGCGACCACCTCCGCCGCCGTGAGACCGAATATGAACACGTTTTCAGCCCCCACATGGTCGCGAATCTCGATATTGGCCCCGTCCAATGTGCCGATGGTCAGTGCTCCGTTCAGCGCCAACTTCATATTACCGGTTCCCGACGCCTCCATGCCGGCGGTCGAGATCTG
>PMMB01000248.1:0-22086 GCA_003165495.1 Gammaproteobacteria bacterium
ATGATCTGTCTGGTCGGAGCCTGCGTGCTAGTGGCCGGCTATCTCATGCGTCGCGCCGAGCGGCAGCGCGTACTGGACGCGCAGATGGCCGAACGCTGACACCGCGACTTCAATACGCCTTACCCACATACCGCGGATCGTGCGCCGGCCGGCTGAAAATTTCCCGCAAGCGGGACTCAAACGCGGCGAGCGGTTCCGACGGATAGTCAGGATCGAATGAGCACTGATCCCAATTGGCGCAGAAATCGATGCAGGCCTGATACCAGGGATGGTCGCGAAATTTTTCGCGGGCATTTCGATCGCGGCCATAATGATGCGCGTAGTAATACGTCTGAAACAGACCATGCTGTTCGACGATCCATGTGACCTCGGGACGCACATAGGGCCGGATGATTCCCGCGGCGATTTCCGCGTGGTTGTACGGCGCCAGTTCATCACCGACATCATGAATGAGCGCGGCGACGATGAGCTCATCATCCGCTCCGTCCTTGAGTGCGCGGGTGGCGGCTTGCAAGGAGTGACCCAGACGGCTCACGGGATATCCCGGCAGCGAATGGTCCAGTTTTCGCAGCGCCGCCAGCACATGGTCCGGCAATGCACGAACATATTCGCGCTCGGAACGGTCCAGCAACTCGTAGTCCTCGCGGCTGCCGTCTTCCATTCTGCGAAAACTCACGACCTTGTCGCTCGCTGCGGTGGTTTCGTCGGATTTGTCGGTCATTTGGCGGTCTTCACGCGTGTCCAGGTCCGTGTGCGAATGCGTTCGGTTGCAGCGGATGACTCCGTGGATCTGAACAACCGGGCCTCGATCTCGGGCGTCGGATACAGTGTTGCGTCGCTGAGTATGCCCGGGCTTACCAAGGAGCGCGAGGCGATATTGTCATTACCGTAATAAATCTCGTTGGTGATCTCGGCAATCACGTCCGGCCGCAGAATAAAATTGATGAATTGATAAGCCGCCTCCGGGTGAGGCGCGCCCTCGGGTATCAGCAAGGACGTGAAGTTCTGGTTGGCTCCCTCCTTCGGCACCGTGAAGGCGAGGTTGACGTTGACCCCCACGGCCCGCGCACGCGCCCTGGACAGCGCATAGTCGCTCGACCAGGACATCGCGATGCAAATCTCCTTGTTCGCCAATCCATTCAAGTACTCGGCGGAATCGAAGGAGCGAATGTACGGACGCACCTTCAGCAGCAGGTCCTCCGCGGCTTTGTAATCCTCCCGCTTCGTGGTGTTGGGATCCAGCCCCAAATATTGCAGGGCCAGCATCAAGGTATCCGCGGCCGAGTCGAGAAAGGTGACGCCGCAATCGGCGAATTTCGCCACGACTTCCGGCTTGAAAATCATATCGAGGCTGTCGACCGGTGCGTTCGGCATGCGAGCCTTGATCATGTCGACGTTGTAGGCAAAGCCGCTGATGGCATGCATATACGGCACGGAGTGCGCGTTTCCGGGATCGTGTGCGGTCTGGATCGCAAGTATTCGCGGATCCAGATTCTTCCAATTGGGCATCTTGGACTTATCCAGCACAATATAAACTCCCGCCTTGATTTCGCGTCCGAAATATTCCGTGGAGGCAATCACCACATCGTAACCGGAGCTTCCGGCCAAAAGCCGGGCGTCCATGGTTTCCTCGGAATCGTAGACATCGTAGGTCACCTTGATTCCGGTCTGTTTCTCAAATTCGGCGATTGTTTTGAGACCGATGAAATCAGTCCAATTGTAGACGAAAAGGCGCTTCTCCTCGGCGACGGCGACCTTGACTCCGGTGCCCGCCAATAATGCGGTCAGCAGCAACAGCAGTACGTTGGCGGACCGAAATCGACTGATTCTCATCCAGTTAGTTTACCATCGCGGCATCGCGGCGCGGCGTTCAAGCGAACGCACGCGGATATTTTCCACGGAGAGCATAATTTGCGTAATTTCAGCCGCTGGCTTCCTCTCGTGTTTCTGGTCCTCGCATCGATGGCGGGAATATCTCTGGCCGCAGCCGCCGCCGGCGAGCCTTCGCAAAAGCCGCGTGCACGTGATTTAGGAGTCCCATTCGACGGCACTCCCGGACCCTTCAATGCCATTACGGACGTGGCCGGTGTCACTGTCGGCCACACGACATTGATTTCGGGATCCGGCAAATTGCAGGTGGGCCGTGGCCCGGTGCGCACCGGGGTGACGGCGGTGCTGCCTCGCGGTCATGACTCCATTTCCAATCCTGTGTTCGCCGCGTGGTTTTCGCAAAACGGCAACGGCGAGATGACGGGAACTACCTGGGTCGAAGAATCCGGATTTCTCGAGGGCCCCGTGATGATTACCAACACCCACAGCGTGGGCGTGGTGCGCGACGCGGTGATTCAATGGCGCGTCTCGCACGCCGCGGCGGACGCGACGGGGTTTTATTGGTCGCTGCCAGTGGTCGCCGAAACCTGGGATGGCTGGTTGAACGACATCAATGGCTTTCACGTCAAGCCGGAACACGCCGTGCACGCACTCGACAGCGCGCATGCGGGGGCTGTCGAAGAAGGCAGCGTCGGCGGCGGCACCGGCATGATTTGCAACGGCTATAAGGGCGGCATCGGTAGTTCGTCGCGCCGCCTGGATGCCAAAGAGGGCGGTTATACGGTCGGCGTGCTCGTGCAATGCAATTACGGTACTCGGGATAATCTGCGGATCGCCGGTATTCCGGTCGGACGCGAAATCCCCGCGCCGGAACCGTACACCTTCATGCCCTGGGGACTCACCGAGCACGGTTCCATCATCGTGGTGGTGGCGACCGATGCACCGCTGCTGGCGCACCAGCTGAAACGTCTTGCGCACCGGGTGACTCTGGGCCTCGGGCGCAACGGCAGCATTTCNNAAAATGCTGCCGAACGACTCCTTGGATCCAGTGTTTCGCGCGACGGTGGAAGCAACCGAAGAGGCCATTGTCAACGCCATGGTGGCGGCAGAGGACATGACCGGTGTCGACGACCATCGCATCATCGCGCTGCCGCATGCGGCGCTGCGCGCGGTACTCAAAAAATATGGTCGGCTGAGCCCCTAAACTCCGCGGCGCCGCGCAACCCCACTTACAACGCGTCGAATCAATGGACGTGCTCGCTCGCCAACACCTCGACCAGACTCTGGTCGAGCAACGCGACCGCTTCATCCACATCGGCTTCATCGATCACCAGCGGCGGCATGAAGCGTACCGTGCTCTGCCCGCATGACAGTAAAATGAGGCCGTTGTGATACGCGCGCGTGATCAAGGCATCGCAGAGTTTCTTGGCGGGCTCTTTGCTCGCTCGGTCCTTCACCAATTCGACGCCGATCATCAGTCCTTTGCCGCGCACCTCGCCGACCACGGCAAATTTATCGGCGAATCCCCTTAAGCGGCGCATGAAGTAATCGCCGACCTTAGCCGCGTTGGCGCAATATTCACGCTCGATGAGATCGATGGTCGCGAGCGCAGCGGCGCAACACAGCGGATTTCCACCAAAGGTATTGCCGTGAGCGCCGCGGGTCCACTTCTGCATGATGCTGCGCTTGGCGACGACCATCCCGATGGGCAATCCCGAACCGAGTCCCTTCGCCAGCGTCATGATGTCCGGTGCGACGCCCCAATGCTGCGCGGCGAACATCTTGCCGGTGCGGCCGACACCGGACTGAACTTCATCGAATATCAATAGAATCCCATGCCGATCGCAGAGCTCGCGCAGGCCCTGCAAGAATCCGTCCGGCGGCACGAGGTAACCACCCTCTCCCTGGATCGGTTCGATGAGAATTCCCGCCACCTCACTTGCGGGCACGTTGTGCACGAACAGGACGTCTTCGATATACCGCAGCACCGCGCGGCCCTGATCCGCACCGGAAAATAGCGGCCGGTAATTATTCGGATACGGCACATGAGTTACGCCCGGCATGCTGGGGAAGAAACCCTTCTGTTGAGTGTACTTGCTGGAAGTGAACGACAACGAACCCATGGTTCTGCCGTGGAAACCGCCCAAAAACCCGATGAACCGGCCGCGTCCCGTGGTGTAACGCGCCAATTTCAATGCGGCTTCCACGCTCTCGGTGCCTGATTGAGCAAAGAAGCTCATGACCGGCTCTTTCATGGGCGACAGATCATTGAGGCGCTCCGCCAGCCTGACCTGGCCTTCGTGCCAGTAGTCGGACGAAATATGCAAAAACCGATCCGCAGCATCCTTGATGGCTTGAACCACCGCCGGATGGCTATGGCCGGTGCTGCACACCGCGATGCCGGCGGCAAAATCCAAAAAGCGGTTGCCGTCGACGTCCCAGATTTCCGCCCCTTTGCCATGCGACATGACGAAGGGATAGTCACGCGGATAGGACGGCGAGACGACGAGCGCATCGCGCGCGAGCAACTCGCGCGCCTTGGGACCCGGCAAATCGGTTTTGATGTTCGGTTTTTTCATTCCCAGTCCAACTCCCCCAGTAATGCATTCATTATACCGCGCACCCTCTGCGCCGACGATGGTCGGCGCGTTCCCGATATCACGGAGCACTCCGCAATTTTTGATTCGTATCGTCAAAGCGACTACGATCTCCTGGATGCGATCTGCCAACGTCCCCCATATCCCAGATCGCTGATGATCGAATCTGCGCGCCCGCACTTACCGGGTTTCTGGATGTGTGTGGCTCTCGCTCGCTCCCTACGGCTTGAATAGAGTGCTTGCAATACGGCCGGCAAGCTGCTCGCGGCGAACGCCCCGTGTTGCGTATTTTTTAGTTCGCAAGGGACATTAAGGCCAGGTGATGTGGAGATCTTTCATTGCAGTATCGGTGGGCGGCATGCTCGGGTGCCTGTTAAGATGGTGTCTCGCCATATTCCTCAACCGCTACTTCCCGACGATTCCGCCGGGCACCTTGGCGGCAAATCTCATCGGTTGCTACATCATCGGAATGGCCATTGCCTTGTTCACCACGTACCCAACATTTGCGCCGGAATGGCGGCTGTTCATAACGACGGGGTTTTGCGGCGGCTTGACCACGTTTTCAACTTTCTCCGCTGAGATCGTGATCCTGCTGCAATCAGGCCGCACCCTCTGGGCCTTAGGCGCCGTGGCGGCCCATTTGGTGGGCTCATTATTGATGACGTTTGCCGGCATCGCTACCGTGATCTGGCTCAAAGGCTAACCCGGCGGGCCGCAACCCTTGCAATTGCCGAGCATCGCGCTCGCGACACCAATGCGCGCACGACCGGCATCTCCATGTGCTATATTGGTTAGAGTACTAACGATTAGAGATCTTTGTAAATGACTGATCTTGAAGAGCGCTTCAGTGGCGCACTGCACAACACCTCCCGAGCTTGGCGCCAGGCATTGGATCGGAGGCTCAAGTACTTGGGTGTCAGCCAGGCGAGTTGGATGACCATTGCGGTCGTGGCCAAAGCTCGTGGGCCCCTGTCGCAGTCCGAACTTGCCGATCGTCTGGCCGTTGAGGGCGCGACCATGGTGGCCATGGTGGATCGTTTGGTAAAGGCGGGATTGGTGGTTCGCGAGCCCTCAACCACCGACCGCCGCGTCAAGCGAGTCGTGCTGACGCCGGCCGGCAATCTGCTGTACGACAAGGTGCGTACGGAGGCTGCCGCGTTTCGCAAGGAATTGCTGGCCAATATGGATCCGAAGAAACTGCTGATCGCAACCGAACTCCTCGAAGTCTTGCAAGGCATCATCGACACCTCGCCATGACCCGGCCGTTGAACCGCCCCATGATCACGCTGTCGATCATGCTGGCGACGATCATGCAAACGCTCGACAGCACCATCGCCAACGTCGCATTGCCGCATATGCAAGGAACGCTGTCTGCGTCTCAGGATCAGATCGCCTGGGTGTTGACCGCCTACATCGTGGCCGCAGCCATCGCCACTCCGCTCACCGGTTGGTTCGTCGATCGCTTCGGGCAAAAAAACATATTCTTGGTGTCCATCGGCGGCTTTACCGTGGCCTCCGTGCTGTGCGGAATGTCGAATTCGCTGGCTGAAATCGTTGCTGCGCGGCTGCTGCAAGGGGTATTCGGCGCGGCCCTGGTGCCGCTGTCCCAGGTCGTGTTGTTGGACATCAACCCGAAGGAAAAGCAAGGCTCCGCCATGGCTGTCTGGGGCGTGGGTGTCATGGTGGGACCGATACTGGGTCCCACGTTGGGCGGTTGGCTGACTGACAGTTATAACTGGCGATGGGTGTTTTTCATCAACGTTCCCATCGGTCTGCTGGCCATTTATGGCGTGTGGCAATACATCCGCCCGGTGCCGGGCCCAAGGCGCACGCGTTTCGACGTGTTTGGGTTCGCCACCTTGAGCTTGGCGATTGGCGCACTACAGCTGTTGCTCGACCGCGGCCAGCAGAACGACTGGTTTTCATCGACCGAGACCTGGATCGAAGTGATTGCCCTGGTCGTGATGTCTACCTATTTCGTCGCACATACCGCGATGACGCCGGCAGACAAATCCTTCGTCGATTTCCGGCTGTTCAAGAACCAGAATTTCGTCAGCGGCGTCCTGTTCATTTTTATCGTGGGTCTCGTGCTGTATGCGACGCGTGCCCTCATACCGACGATGCTGGAGACCCTGTTGGACTATCCGGTGGCCACTACCGGATTGGTTACCGCGCCATCGGGAGCAGGCACCATGATCACGATGCTGATTGTCGGGCGCCTCATCGGTAAGATCGACCTGCGTTTGATGCTGTTCGTCGGCTTCACGGTCACCGCGGTATCTCTATGGCAAATGGCCCACTATTCGCTCCAGTTATCGCAAGGCGACATCATCTGGCCGGGTGTGATTCAGGGGATTGGCATGGGCTTGGTGTTCGTACCGTTGAGCGCCGCGACTTTCGCCACCTTGAGTCCCGCGATGCGTGCGCAGGGGACCGCCCTCTTCAGCCTGGTGCGCAATATCGGCAGCAGCATCGGCATTTCGCTGGTACAAACCCTGTTGGTGCGCAACACCGTCATTGCGCACTCCTCGCTGGCCGAGCGTGTCACCTACGCGAATCCCGCCTGGCACAACGCTGCCATTGCGAGAGCCTATGACCTGAGTACCGCGGGTGGCGTCGCGTTTCTCGATAGCTCGGTGACGCAGCAGGCCGCCATGATCGCCTACATCGACGATTTTTGGCTGATGTTGTTCCTGACTTTGGCCGTCACGCCGCTGCTATTGCTCATCCGGCCGCCCAGCCAACGAAAGACCTCGGGCGTCGACGCCCAAGCCGTGATGGACTAGACGCCGGCCCATTGCGAAGTGCGCAACGGCAAAACCTAGCGTGGCGCGGCGAAGTCTTGCGTCCAATACATACCGGCAGCGCTGTTGAGATTCGCGGCGTACGCGATTCCGACCTGGGTGAAGCGACCATCCATGATGTTTTCGCAATGCGCCGGACTCGCGAGCCATCCCGCCGTGACTTCGGCCGGAGTCATGGCGCCGGCCGCGATATTTTCACCGACGATGCGATACGTAGCGTAACCGGCGCGTTGCACTCGTACCGCGGGCGTACTGCCATCGTGCCCCCGGTGATCGAACTCGGCATTCTTCGCCATCTCGCGCGAATGCGCGAGTGCGGCGCTGGTCAAGCTGGAGTTGAGCGTCAAAGACGCCACCGGCGCAAAGTATTTAGCGCCGCAGCGGCGGCCGGCGGCGCGTGCCGCATTCACGAGATCAAGTATGTGCTGACTCACAGAGTCGGCGTCGGCGGCAGTGGGCAGTGATACGGGTGCGGCGAGCACCATCCACACCTCGCGGCCGCGACGTTCCGCACCCATATCCCGCAGTTTCGGATTGATCAACGTGCGGCAATAATTGGCGGTCAGCATACGAGTGATTTGTGCGTCGCTCACGGCGCCCGAGAAATGCAGCGCGGAGGATTCCGAGGCAAGATATCCCGCTGTCGCCAAGGCTTCGTGGAGGGCGGCGCCACCGGCCAGCCGCCATGCGGCTTTTTGCAGTTTCAGATTGTTCTGCAGCGGAATCCGCGTTGCGGAGGCATTGCAGCCGCGCAGCCGGGCCGAGTTCACAGCGGTCAGCGCATCGGCAATCGCCGCCTGCGGAGCCGCGGTTACCAAGCTCGCAACGAGCAGAGGCAATATCCTCAAACGGCAGATTCGCGCGCGGACGGCACGGGAGAGTCAGCCAGCAATTTGCCGGCTTTAGGTGCAATCCAGCGCTCGACGTCATCGAGTACGGTGAATACGGCCGGCACAATGACCAGGGTCAGCGCCGTGGAGGTGATCAATCCGCCGATGACGGCGATCGCCATCGGCCCGCGGAAGTCGCTGTCCCCGCCCCATCCGACGGCCACCGGCAACATACCCGCCACCATGGCAACTGTGGTCATGACAATGGGCCGCGCCCGTTTGTGTCCTGCCTCGAGGATCGCCGCGAGACGGGTCTTCCCGGCGCGCATTTCTTCGATGGCGAAATCGACCAACAATATCGAATTCTTTCCGACGATGCCCATCAACATCAAAATACCGATCACCACGGGAAGCGAGAACGGCAGGCCGGTAAGCAGCAGCGCGAGAACCGCACCGCCCAATGACAGCGGCAGGGCCGACAAAATAGTAATGGGCTGAAGAACACGCACGAACAGCAGCACCAGCACGGCAAACACCATGAGTATGCCGGCGCCGACCGCCAATAGAAAATTCTGGTACAACTCCGTCATGAACTCGGTGTTGCCGGTTTCAACCAAGTGCACGCCTTCGGGCAAATGTTTCAACGTAGGCAGTGCATATATTTTTTTAGTGGCCGTGCCGAGTTCGACGCCGGGGCTCATGTCGGCTTCCAGAAACACACGTCGGCTTTGGTTGTAACGGCGTACGGCCGAAGGCCCCTGACCGAAACTCAAGTCGGCGACGGATTTGAGCGGCACGCTGGCGCCCGAGGCCGTCGGCACCGGCAGATTTTCCAGGGTTGTCAGATCGCGCCGCGCACTTTCGAGCAGGCTGACCCGGATCGGGATTTGCCGATCGGTCAGAGAAAACTTCGCGCCGTTCTGGGGCAAGTCGCCGAGCGTCGCAATGCGAATCGTTTGACTGATGCTTTGCACGCTGACGCCCAGTTGCGCGGCGATATCGAGGCGCGGGTGCACGACGATTTCCGGCCGCGGCAGATCACCTCGGATCCGCGCATCGCGAACCTCGGGCAGCGCGCGTATTTCCGCCAGGACCTTGTGTCCCGTGCGCTCTACGAGCTCCGGATCGTCACCGGTCAAATACAATTGAATGTCGCGCCCGCCACCGTTCTCGGAAAAATTCAGCTGGCCGTCCGGCACCTGGGCGAGCAGCGGCATCATCTTCTGCTCCCACTGCTTCTGGCTGATGGAGCGTTCGGAACGCGGTACGAGGCCGATGTAAGTAGTCGCGTTGCGAATCTCGCCATCGTCGCCCCCCACGAATTCGACGACGCTCTTCACCTCGGGGGATTTTCTCAAAATTGCTGTGGCAGCCGCCGAGACCCGCGACGTATCCTCGAGCGTACCGCCGGGCGGCAGTTCGATAACCAGTTGCGCGTTGGAGAAATCCTCAGGGGGGACGAACGAGGTCGGAATGATCGCCAGACATGCCACCGACAGTACGAAAAACAAGCCGCCGGCCGCGATGGTCTTCCAGCGGTTCGCGACACACCAGCGCAACAACGACAAATAGCGCGTCATGATGGGCCCGTCGGTGTTGTGGACGACCAGAGAGTCGCTGCGCAGCGCGTAGGCTGCCAATACCGGAGTGATGAGCCGCGCCACCATGAGCGAGATGAAAACGGCCGAGGCGATGGTCAGACCGAACTGTTTGAAGTACTGACCGCTAATGCCGCCCATGAAACTGACCGGCAGAAAGACCGCGATGATGGTGAACGAGGTCGCCACCACCGCGAGGCCGATTTCGTCCGCCGCATCGATGGCCGCCTGAAAACAGCTTTTGCCCATGCGCATGTGGCGAACGATGTTTTCTATTTCGACGATGGCGTCGTCCACGAGGACGCCGGCGACCAGGGAAAGCCCGAGCAACGTGATCTGATTGAGCGTGAAGCCCATCCATTGCATGAAAACGAAAGTGGGTATCGCCGACAGCGGAATGGCCAGCGCGGAAATCATCGTCGCGCGCACATTGCGCAGGAAGAACCATACGACGACGACGGCGAGTATCGAGCCCTCGATGAGGGCGCTCATCGCCGAATGATAGGTGCGCAAGGTATGGTCCACGGTCGTGAATACGCTCGACATGCGTACCGCAGGATTCTCGGCCTTGATCTTGTCGAGTTCGGCATCCACCGCTTTGGCCACAGTGACATCCGACGCGCCCTTGGCTTTGAACACGCCGAACGTGGTGGCCGAGCGGCCATTGAGTCTCGCGATGGTGCGCACCTCCGCGATGCCGTCGTGCACGTCGGCGATCTCGCGCAGGCGCACGGATTTCCCGCCGGGAAGGATGACCTGAGTGTCCCCGAGCGCCTCCGCCGTTTTCGCGCCACCCAGCACGCGAATCGCCTGTTCGCCGCCGCCCACCTGGGCGCGGCCGCCGGCGGCATCCATGTTGAGCGCGCGCAATTGTTCATTGACTTCGACCGCGGTGAGGCCCAGAGCCTGCAGCCGGCCGGGATCCAGTTCGACGCGGATTTCGCGATCGACGCCGCCGCTGCGTGACACTTGTGCGATGCCGGGAACCGCGAGCAGTCGCTTGGTCACCGTGTTGTCGATGAACCAGCTGAGCTGTTCGGGGGTGAGGTTGGTCGTCGTCACCGCGTAATAGGCAAACGCGCCGCCGTCGACGTTTACCCGGGTTACCAAGGGCTCGAATATTCCTTGCGGCAAGTCATTGCGGACCTTGGCCACCGCATCGCGAACATCCGTCACCGCGCGATCGATGGGCGTTCCAATCTCGAACAGCACAAACATATTGACTTGACCTTCGACAATGAAGGTCGTGATATTGCGCACGTTGCCGATGCTCGATATCGAGCCTTCCACCCTTTGCGCGATCTGAGTTTCCATCTCCGTGGGCGCGGCGCCGGGTTGAGAGACGTTCACGTCGACGGCGGGGAAGGACACATCGGGATCAAGATTGATGGGCAAGCGAATGAACGCGACTATCCCTAGAAAAAACAACACGACGAACAGTACGATCGGCGTGACCGGGTGGCGGATCGCCCAAGCCGAAATATTTCTCATAATCTGCCCGGCTCTTTCAAGACCGGATTGACCAGTTCGCCCTCCTGCAAAAACGCGCCTGCGGTGGCGACGACCTGCTCTTTGCCGTTGATGCCGTCGGCGATGGTCACTCCGTTCTGCACCACACCCGATACATGCACGGCGCGGCGCTCGACCTTGTGCTGCGCGCTAACGATCAAGACATAGCTTCCCTTGTCGTCGGTCAGCACGGCCGTTTGCGGCAGAACCGCGCGATCGGCGTTGCTCACGGTCACTTCGGCGCGCGCGAATGCTCCGGGCCGCAAATTCGGGTCCGGAGTAAGCGCCACGCGAGCCATCCCTAAGCGGGTTTGCGGATCGATGACGGCACCGAGGAGACGGACGTGACCTTCGTAAACGCGGGGAGTGCCGGTCAACCGCACATTGACGAGTTGGCCGACCTTCAGCAGAGGCAGGTCTTGCTCAGACACCTGTCCTCGCAGCTCGACTTCGCCGCCTTCCGAAAGACGAAACAGGGCCTCGCCGCCCGGCGTCGCGGTTTGCCCCACTTCGACGTTGCGAGTCAATATGATCCCATCTGCCGGTGCGCGCACTGCGGCACGCGCGAGACGCGCTTGCGCCTCCGCCAGCTGCGCGGCGGCGACTTTAACCTTGGCGGCGGCGGTCACTCCGGCGGACTTGCGGCGTTGCGTTTCCTCAGCCGACAAAGCGCCCGACGCGCCGACGGCTTGCGCGCGGCGATATTCTGCATCAGCCAGTTCAGCCTCGGCACGCGCCTGCTCGAGCGCCGCTTCGAGATTGGCCACCTGCGGTTCCAACACCGAGACATTCAGGCGCGCCAGCACTTGACCGCGCTTGACATGGTCACCGGCCTCGACATAAATCGCGGCGACGCGTCCGGCATCGCCTTCGACGCCGATGGGCATGTCGTAACGCGCCGCGATAGTACCAATGATGCTCACGGTCGTCGGCACGGAACTCACCCCGACCTCGGTCACCGACACCGTCGGAATCGGGTTTCTATTGGGAACAGTCTTCACTCCCAATGCCTGTGTCAGGCGCCACGCGAGCGCGGCGACGAAGACGACAATTGCGCCGATGATCGCTGCGCGGAGCCAGAACCCGCGTCTTTCGTACCAGGAAGCGGTTAACTGCAGGAATTCAGAAGAAACTACATTCATGACACCACATCCCAGGGATAACGTCCTTTGTCCAGGATGAACCCGGCTAACCGGTTCATCTCCCCATCCTCATTGCGCGTGATTCGCCGCACAATGTTCGCCATCCGCCGCTTCGCCTGCTGAGCGAAGACACGCGCTATCCCGATGGCCTGTACTCCTTGTTCGCCCGACGCGCGGCCCAAACTTGCCGCCCGCGACAATACGCACAGGCCGACGAACAGATCGATGCCGATGTCGGCGACACGTTTCAAATCATGCTGTCGATCGGCTATGGACTTGCCGTGCTTGCGCAACAAGTAGTCGGCCGCCTTGGCGAGTTCCAGAGTATATCGCTCATAGATCCCGGCCGCCTCACGCAGCGCTTCAGGCAATGGAGTCAAAATCTTGTCGCGGCCCACCCCGGTCGCCTGCGTCAGGCGCTTTTCCGCATAATCGGTCAACACGCCAAAGCCCTTGATGAAATTATTGAATATGTCATCCACGGCGGCTTTCAGTTCACCGAACGACTTACCCAGATCCTTGAGGCCGGACAGAGCGATATACAGCCTGAGCACCTCATTGGTTCCCTCGAAGATCGTCAAAATGCGGCAATCGCGCGTGATCTTTTCGTATGGGTAATCGCGCATGAAGCCGCTGCCGGCTGCAATCTGCAGCGCTTCGTAGGCGCTGCGCTGCAAGGCTTCACTGGCAAAGATCTTGCTCATGGCCGCTTCCACCGAATAGTCCTGGGCCCCGGAATCGATGTAGTGAGCCACCATCCAGACAACGCTCTCGGCGGCGAAACAATCGACCGTCATTTGCGAAATTTTTTCGCGAACGAGACCGAATTCCGCGATGGGAATTTCGAACTGCCTGCGCGTCAGCGCCTGTTGCGTCGCAAGAGCAATGAGCGCCTTCATGCCCCCGACCGCCCCGCCCCCAAGGCCGGTACGCCCATTGTTCAATATCGCCATGGCCACCTTGAACCCCTTGCCCTCCGAATCGAGTACGTTGTCGGCCGGAACCCGCACGTCCGCAAAACTCACGGTGGTGGTCGAGGAGGCGCGGATTCCCATTTTGTCCTCATGCTGGCCATGGCTTACCCCAGGGCACGCCGCCTCGACCAGGAATGCCGTGATCTTGCCCGCTGCCGACGAGGTCCGTGCAAACACCGTATACAAATCGGCAATGCCGCCGTTGGTGATCCAAATCTTCTCCCCGTTGAGAATCCAACTGCCGTCGGCATTCTTGACCGCGTGAGTACGAATCGACGCCGCGTCCGAGCCGGCACCGGACTCGGTCAGGCAAAACGCCGCGATCATTGCTCCGCTGGCCAGTTTCGGCAGGTAGCGTGCCTTTTGTTCGGCGGTGCCGAACAACAAAATACCCTTCATCCCGATGGAACTGTGCGCACCAATGGTGAGCGACACCGAGCTGTCGTGCGAACTGCTCTGGCTCAGCACGCGCGCGTACCCGGCATTCGATAGGCCGAGGCCGCCGTGCTCCTCCGGGATGATGAGACCGAACAACCCTAGATCTCGCAACCCTTGAATGAACTCCGCCGGCTGCTCTGCCTTGACGTCCCAGCGCTTGAAGTCTTGATGCCTGGGTCCCAAGAATTGATCGATGGCATCGACCATCATCCCGAGAACTTCGCGGTCTTTATCGCGCAGACTCGGGTACGGAAAGAGTTGCTCTTCGAGGATCCTTCCCGCCATGAGATTTTTCGCGACGCTCATCTCAAACACCTATTCGGCGACGCGATCAATCACGAGATTGCGTACCCCGTCGCGGCCCACATCGTAAGAGACTTCGCCGTAAAAATCGCCTGCCGCCGGCAGGGGTTGGCCGCTGAAGGACACCCGCGCCGTGATGGATACCTGTTGTCCGCCCACTAGAACGCGCCCCGGCAACATGGAATCGGTCGCGGAAAGATGCACCTCGGTGCCGATGGCCGCAGTCGTCAGCCGCTTGGCGGCAAGCGGCGGTCCCTGACTGCCGGGCTCACGTGCAAAGACGAACAAGGGGGCCTCCGACACCAGCCGTGACTTCAAAGCGGGCGAAATGCTGATTTTGATCGTGACTTCCGCGGCTCGCGAGGCCCCCGACAACGTGCTCGTCCCCGCGGGTGACGCATTGGTCCCAGCCGGCGCAGCGTTGGCTGTGCCGCCGGCCGCAGAACCGCCCGCCGGCGGGCCCAGATCCGCAATGCGCGCATCCAGCATTTGCTCGATCTGGGCCGGTGGATGCATATTCTTGAGTGCCTGCCAACGTGTGCGCGCGAGCGCGCGATCACCGCGCACCGCAGCAGCGAAGCCGCCGTACAACAGGGCCTTCGGGTTGGTGGGCGCCAACACCAAGGCCTCCTCGAACAGCTGTGCGGCCGGCGGCGTGATATCGCCGCCCGCCCGCAAACTCATGGCTTCGCCCAATCCCATGGCGGCCTCCTCGCTCTTGCCGCCCAGCTGGCGTGCATGATCGTAGGCAACGATGGCGTCATCCAAGCGCTCCAATGTGAGATAGGACCGCCCGAGCATCAGCCAGCCGTCCAGATCATTCGGCTTATCTTGCAAGCGCTTTTCCAACTTGGCGACCATGGCGGCGACATCCGGGCCCGCGGTGCTCTGAGACTGCGCCGGCGCATGCCAATTCCAATTGGACCACAGTGGGTAAAGACCCGCCGCCGCGCCGATGACGATCACCGCCACCAGCGCTCCGAGTACCCGGCTTTGTCTGTCGCGAATCAGCGGGAAGGCGGCCGCGGCCGCGGCGATCGCGGCCATGACGGCGGCGATGACGAGGAATGTATTCATTGTTTACTTGGGTAACTTAGGGTCCGGTCGCGGGCTCATCATCCAGCGGCATGCGCGAACGTTGGCGCACGACGCGATAGATAATCACGCCGCCCAGCAGCAGCATGATGAATGGAGCGCCCCAAATGAGGAGGGTTTTAGGTTCCAGCGGCGGACTGAAACGCACGAACTCGCCATAGCGGTCCGTCATGAAATCGAAAATTGCGTCATCGCTTTTTCCGGCCACCAGCATCTCCCGCACCTGCCTGCGAAGATCGCTGGCAAGTTCGACATTCGAATCGGCGATGGATTCATTTTGGCAGACGAGACAGCGAAGGTCCTGGGCTATTCGTTCGAAGCGTGCTTGTAAAGCGTGATCTTCGAGTTGGCCGTTGGCGTCCACCGCCTGCGTGGCTGCGGAGCAGGCGAACGCCCCTATGATGCCTACGAGCACAAGCGCGAGCGCACCGACGCTCGCGTGTAGTCGCGGTGTCGGCCGGTTCACGCGCCGCCCCGGCGCGCAGCGGCGATTCGCGGCATAAATTCATGTTCCCAGACTTCCTGCGTCATGGGCGTGATGAATTTGAAAATCACCCGGCCTTGCCCATCGACCAAGAACGTTTCCGGCGCACCGTAGACGCCCCAATTGATCGCCGTGCGTCCGTCGGTGTCGAATGCCACCGCCTGATAAGGATTACCGAGCTGCGCCAACCACTGCTTCGCTTTTTCGCGGTCATCCATGTAAACGAGTCCGATGATGGGAACCACATGTTGTTGCGAAATGGCGAGCAGCGCTCCGTGTTCTTCCCGACACGCGGCGCACCAGGTACCCCACACGTTCAATACATAGACCTGACCCTTGAAAACCGCATTGCTGACGGGGCGCGAAGCATCCAGCACATCGGTGAGAGTGAACTCCGGNNGCCGGCTTGCCGATCAGCGGCGAAGGCAATGCGTGAATATCGCGGCTCGGGTTCAGTCCAAACGCGAATAGAACGACGAGCGCGACGAACGCCGCAAACGGCAGTAAGAATTTCCACATCAGGCGACACCGGCCTTGGGTTCCGTATTCGGCGGCGCAGCCACCGCTTCCGGCGACGTGACCCGCACCTTGACTCGGTAGCGCCGATCGGTTGCGGCGATGAATCCGCCGATCGCCATCACCAAAGCGCCCAGCCAAATATAGCGGACCAGCGGCTTGTATTGGATGCGCATGCTCCAGGCGTTTTCGCCCAGAGGGTTGCCCATGGCGACGAACAAATCGCGCGCCCAGTTCACCGAGATGGCGGCCTGGCTGTTGTCGGTCTGCTGCACCCAAAAATGTCGTTTCTGCGGCTTCAAGATCGCCACCTGCTTACCTTGGCGCGTGACTTCCACCAACGCTTCGACCGCGTCGTAATTCGGCCCGCGCACATTCACGGCATTGACGAACCTGAAATCATATCCGGCGATGGCAAAGCTCGATCCCGGCTTCAATGCCACGTCCTTCTCGATCTTGTAGCTTTCGACGCCGCTGGCGCCGATGGCGAACATTCCCACGCCGAAATGAGCGATGCACATGCCGAGCAATGCGGCCGTCAAAGTCTGTTTCTGACGCCAGCGGCGCACGGGCTCCAGCAATGCGGAAAAAATGACCCAGAAGCCAAAGCTGAAGCCGATCAATCCGATCCAGTGGAATTCGCCGAACACCAAGCCCTGGATCGCGACGGCCAGCGCCACCGCGGCGCCGAGCAACCACCCTAGGGGTTTGGCGGTCGCGGTGAGCTTGCCGCGCCGCCACGCTGAGTGCATGCCGATCGCCAGAAACACCATCAACGGCAGCACGGGCACCAAGAACATCACGGCGAATACCGGTGGCCCGACCGAGATCTTGCCGATCCCAAGCAGCTCGTAGACCAACGGCGACAAGGTGCCCCAGAGTACGAGCCCGGCGACGCTCACCAGAATCACGTTGTTCACCAGTAAAAAGAATTCTCGCGAGTACAGCTCAAAACCGCCGGGCACATACAGCTTCGGCGCCCGCCACGCATACAGGGTGAGCGAACCGCCGATCGTCAACACCAAAAATGCCAGTATATAAAGCCCACGGGTCGGGTCGGTTGCGAACGAGTGCACCGACACCAATACGCCGGAGCGCACCAGAAACGTTCCCACCAGACTCAACGAGAAGGCGAATATCGCGAGCAACAATGTCCAACTCTTGAAGATGCCGCGCTTCTCCGTGACGCTGAGCGAGTGGATCAACGCCGTTCCCACCAACCAAGGCATGAACGAGGCGTTTTCGACCGGATCCCAGAACCAGAATCCACCCCAGCCTAATTCGTAGTAGGCCCAGTAGGAGCCGCCGGCGATGCCGAGCGTCAGGCACATCCACGCGACCAGCACCCAGGGCCGCACCCAGCGCGCCCAGGCGGNNTTTTCGACCGGATCCCAGAACCACCACCCGCCCCAGCCGAGTTCGTAGTAGGCCCACCAACTACCGAGCGCGATGCCGATCGTCTGAAACAACCACGCGAAAATCGTCCAGGGCCGGGTCCATTTCGCCCAGGTCTGATCCAGTCGCCCTTCCAACATCGCGGCGATGGCGAACGCGAAGGCCACCGAGAAGCCCACATAGCCGGTATAGAGCATGGGCGGATGGATGGCGAGCGCGAAATCCTGCAAGACAGGATTCAAATCCGCGCCATCCGACGCCGCGGGAATCAAGCGCAGAAACGGATTCGAAGTCCATAACGTGAACAACATGAATCCACCGCTGATGAGACCCATCACCCCGAGCACGCGGCTGGAAAAACTCAAGGGTAGCTGGCGACTGAAGGCGGCAACCGCCACGCTCCAGATCGACAGAATCAAAATCCACAGCAGCAGCGAGCCCTCATGCGCGCCCCACACCGCAGCAACCTTGTAGAACAACGGCAATTGCGAATTCGAATTGCGCGCCACATACAGGACCGAGAAGTCGTTATTGACGAAGGAATACACGAGGCAGGCAAACGCCATGATGACGAACACGAATTGCCCGGTCACCGCCGGACGCGCCACGGCCATCCACACGGGCTTACCGCGCCAGGCCCCCGTGAGTCCGAAGAACGCCTGCGACAGACTCAGCACGAATGCCAGTATGAGTGAAAAAATTCCTAATTCCGGTGCCATTGCGATACTCCCGCTGCCTAGGTCGTCGGCCCTTTGGCCGTCGGTGCGGCCTTGTTCTTCAGTGACGCAGCTACTTCGGGCGGCATGTATTTCTCATCATGTTTGGCAAGCACTTCGTCGGCGACGAAAGCGCCGTTGGAGTTCATGGTGCCGTGCGCAATGATGCCCTGCCCTTCGCGAAACAGATCCGGCAACACTCCGGTATATTGCACGGGAACTTGGTGCGCGAAGTCGGTCAACACGAATCGAACCTGCAAATCGCCCGGCGTGCGTGCGACGCTGCCTTTGACGACCATCCCGCCGATGCGGAAGCGCTTGGCAAGCGGCGCCTTACCTTCAACGACCTGGCTGGGGTCGTAATAGAACATGATGTTCTCACGCGAGGCCATGACCGCCAGCGACACTGAGGCCGCAACACCGCCCAGGATACCGAGTACGACGAACAAGCGTTTTCGCCTAGGGGTCATTGTTCCTCACCTGCCGCCAGCGCCGCTGCAAGGGCTCGCCGTGCCCTCAAGCGTGCCGCAACATAATAGCGGTTCGCGGACCACAAGTTCCACGCGAGCACTAAGCACGTAAACGCGAAGCACGGCCACACGTAGCGCGCGTAGCCGCCCATCGACCAAAAGCCATTGCCCATCACGATTTGATCGCCTCCCGCACCCACTTGGCCTGCCGCTCCCGATTGAGCACTTCGCCTCGCAAGCGCACGCAGAGCACCGCACCATAGAACAACATGAACCCGAGCAGCATCGATAGCAAGGGCCACAGCATGCTGCCCGGCATGGAAGGTTTGCCCAGCTTAGCGACCGTCGCCCCCTGATGCAGTGAGTTCCACCACAGGACCGAATAGTGAATGATGGGTACGTTCACCAGTCCGACCAGGCCCAGGAGAGCCGCCGCCCGATCGCCCCGCGCGGGGTCCTCGAATGCCGAGCGCAGCGACATCACCCCGACGTAGAGAAACAGCAGGATCAGTTCCGAGGTGAGCCGTGGGTCCCACGCCCAGTAAGTGCCCCACATCGGTCGGCCCCAGAGCGAACCGGTGAACAATGCCAGCAAGGTGAAGGAGGCGCCGATGGGCGCCGACGCGGCTGCCACCGCATGGCCCATCTTGATGCGCCAGATGAGCGCAATGCCCCCCGCAATCGCCATGCTCGTGTAGGCGAATAGAGACATCCACGCGCTCGGTGCATGCACGTAAATGATTCGAAAGGCGTCGCCTTGCTGGTAATCGGGGGGCGCAAATACTAACCCGGCCACGAGCCCATAGCCCATGGTGATCGCGGCCAAGCCTAAGAACCATGGCGTCAGCGCCGCCGCGGCACCGTATACATAGGGCGGAGACGCGAGCTTATAAAACCAAGTCCACATTGTCGATTTCTCAATCCTATTCGAGCGTAATGCGCAACGCCATGGTTGCGGCGAACGGCGCCAGCGTGCACGTGAACACGCAAAGCGCCGCAAGAAAATACAATGCTCCCGCCGGGCTCCCGCCGGATACAGCTCTGTCCGTGGCGCCGGCGCCAAATATCAACAAAGGCATCGCGAGCGGTAGCACGATCAAAGACAGGAGCACATTGCCGCGCCGCAACCCGACCGTGAGGCCGGCACCGATCGCGCCCAGCCAGCTCAGGGTCAAGGTACCGACGCCTAAGCTCAGCATCATTGTCGCAAATGCGCTGCCCGGAATACCGAGCGCAGTCCCAACAACCGGCGATACCAATACCAGCGCCGCGCCGGTCACCAACCAATGAGCAATGGTTTTTGCCACCACGATGACCGTCAGTCCCTGGCCGCAGAGCGCCAGCTGCTCCAATGTACCGTCATCCGCATCGCTCTTGAACAACGAATCCAGCGACAGCAGAGACGATAACAGCGCGGCGACCCAAAGCACACCCGGTGCCATGTCCCGCAGCAGCGACAACTGCAGACTTAGACCTAAGGGAAACAATGTTGTTACGATCAAAAAGAACACCAAAGGTTGCAGCAACTGATCCGGCCGCCGGAAACTGAGACACAGTTCCCGACGCACCACCAAGGTAAAGGCCTCAAAGGCACCGACGTTCATTCGTTGAGTTCCAGGCGACGCACATCGCAGTCGAGTTTGAGGTCGTGATGCGCGACGACGAGTGCCAGTCCACCCCGCAGGACATGTTCGTGGAGCAACCCCGATACGAGTTCAGTACCGGCCGCATCGAGATTGGTGAACGGTTCATCCAGCAGCCAAAGGGAAGCGCTCATCGCCAAAACTCGCGCCATGGCGACACGGCGGCGCTGACCTGCCGATAGCACGCGCGCCGGCAAATCGGCACACGCAGCAACCCCGGTCCGTCCCAAACTGGCGCGCAATTCGTCGGCCGTGACGCGGCGTTTCAGACCGACGGCGAAGCGTAGATTCTCCAGTGCGGTCAGATCGGCCTTGAGCGCAGGTTCGTGCGAGGCGTAGGCCAGCGCGGCCTGATAATCGCCCCGGACACTCGCGATTGAATTGCCGAGCCACCACACCAGCCCCACTTCCGGCCGAAGTAAGCCGCAAACGACGCGGAGCAAGGTGGTCTTGCCGGTACCGTTCGGACCGCGGATGTGCAGCAGCTGGCGCGGCCGAAGCGTGAGGCTCACGCCCTTCAGCACGTGACGATCGCCGCGCCAGACGTGGACGTTTTCTACGACGAGACCATCAACTGCCGTATTCATGAGGCCGAGAGCTTAACTAAATCAAGGAGTTGAAGCTACCTTTTCACAGCTGCAGCATGAACACCTCCAGACAAATCGACTATTCGCGCGTTCACGGCGCTACCCGAGACGATGACCTCACCCACAGAGATCGGTAGCTTGAAACGCCTCGGTCCGCAGCTTCCCGGATTGACGTACAAAACTCCGTCGCGCTCCTCGACCATTGGTTTGTGCGAATGACCGGAGACGACGACACGGATTCCCGCAGCGCCGGGGTCGATGTCGAGTTCCGCGAGATTATGGATGACGTAGACGAATACGTTACCCACTCTGATCAACTCGGTCGCGGGGAGGTGCGCCGCCCACGGTTCCGTGTCGTTGTTGCCTCTGACTGCAATCAGCGGAGCCATGACGGCGAGTTCATCGAGAATCTTAGGCTCGCCGACATCGCCGCCATGAATGATGTAGTCGCAGCCCAGGAGAAACGCGCGCGCGTCAGGCCTCAAAAGCCCGTGGGTATCCGCAACAAGTCCGACGCGAAGCTCATCGTTGGTGTTCATGAGATTTCAGGCGGCGGGTGGTAGAATGCATGGATCGCCCCACCCGCCGCGCAAGCATCAACCGAACTTTAGAATTCGGCTCAGCGCTCCCAGTGTCCCGGCTCATGATGCCAATGCGGACCTCGTTGTTCCCAACGAGCGGCGACCCAGTGATAGCCGCGACGCTCGCGGATGTAGCGGCCGGGAACCCAAACATGTGCGCGATCTCGCCACTCCCAAAATCCCGGCGCCCAAACGAAACCGACGCGCGGTTCCGGCACGACCTCGACGCGCATCGGCGGCGGGGCCACATCGATATCGATCCCGATTCCAGCCGACGCGATGGTGGGTGCGGCAACAGTGCCCGCCGCCATCATCAAGCCCAACAGCAAAGCCTTACGAGAAGCTTTCATTCCATACTCCTTCTTGATGTCATTTCCGACTCGATCGCGATCGAACTTATGGCTCAAACGCGTTACGCATATCCTCGGTTGACTGCAACCAGGTGTCTGTAGGACAGGATCGCATTCGGATCATCACGACTCACTCCTAAGCTATTGATCAATCTGAAGAATACGGAGTAATCGCCTCGGCCTTAAGAGTCGGTAATGTGGTTACGCTGCGGATCACCGGCCGG
>PMMB01000248.1:22112-33091 GCA_003165495.1 Gammaproteobacteria bacterium
AGCCAGCCGCCGAGCAGCGCGCCCGGTCCTGCAGGAATCAGAATGAGCCAGCGCATGGTGCTCGTCATGCGACCCAGCATCGGCCCCGGCGTCACCGACTGCCGCAGTGAAAGGAAATTGATGAAGATGAATACCGCGCCGACGCCGAACATCATCAACATCAGCGCGTAGGCGACAACGCCGATCGCATTGAGCGGTG
The DNA here is from genome assembly GCA_003165495.1 of Gammaproteobacteria bacterium. Lineage (GTDB taxonomy): Bacteria > Pseudomonadota > Gammaproteobacteria > Steroidobacterales > Steroidobacteraceae > Bog-1198. The sequence goes on from PMMB01000248.1 coordinate 22,312, forward strand.
CCACGCTGAGCAGCAGCCAGCCGGTGCCGGAGATGGCAAATCCGAGCACCAGCGTGGGTCCGGGGCCGAAGCGACGCACCACGCGGTGACCGTTCGCGCTGGCGAGGACCGTACCGACACCCAGCGTGACGTAACTCAAGCCTACACCCCGCTCCGTCAGTCCGAGCTGGCGCGTGGCAAACAAAATTTGCACCACCATCGCTGCTTGATTGCACATTTGCCAGACACCCACGCAGGTCGCCATGGTCACCAACAATCTGTGACCGCGCACGAAGTCGAGGCCCTCGCGCATGGCAGCCCAGAATGCCGTGGGTTTGGCGATGGGATTTTCTTTGACCGGAACACCGCGCAAAATCGATGCGGATATCAACAAAAGCAAAGCGTCCGCCAGCAGGGCGACGGGCGCGCCCGTCACTTTGATCAGCGCGCCCGCAGCACCGGGGCCGGTCACCTCCGCCGCCGAGGTCGCGAGCGCGTTCTTGGCATGCGCCTCGACCAAGCGCTCGCGGGGTACGATCTGTGTCAACACGATTTGCGCCGCGCTGCCGGCGGTCGTATTCACGGCGCCAATCAAGAAACCGACTAAGTAGAGCCAGCGCATCGACAACCAGCCAAACCACCATGCCACGGGCACGGTCGCCACGGCCAATGCGATCGACAGTTCGCCGACCACGTACACCGGAAGTTTGCGCACGCGATCGAGCCACACTCCCGTCGGCAGCGAGAACAGCACGAACGGTATGAGTTCCATCGCCGTCAGTAGGCCCATCTGCGTCGGCGCTGCATGCATCAGCACGGCCGCGGTCAGAGGCAATGCCAGCAGAGTCACCTGGCCGCCGAAGGACGATATCAAAATAGACGTCCACAGCCGCCGGTAGGTCGCGTCGCGCAGCAGATCGGTGGGCGCGGGTGTGAAGCGGTTCAGCCACCGATCCGGTAGCCATCTGCGAAGTGTTGCTAGGTTCATGGTGCCGATGGGCACGCGGGATGGTAGTCGAAAACACGCGACGAGGCGAGGCGCCTAATTCGATTACAATTGGCGAATGACCGCATTTACTCATCTCTTCCAACCCCTGCGCATCCGGGGTTGCACTCTCAAGAACCGAATCATGTCGTCAGGCCATGACACGACGCTGCCGGTGGACGGAACGGTCAATGCGGCGCTGGTGGCTTATCAAGAGGCGCGAGCCCGCGGCGGTGTGGGTTTGATCGTGCTGCAGGTATCGGGGGTTCACGAAACCGCGCGTTACACCAATCATGTGCTGATGGCGACGGACGATTCCTCTATTGCGGGGTACCGCAGAGTCGCGGAGGCGGTGCACCGCTTCGGCACCGTGTTGTTCGGGCAGCTGTTCCATCCGGGCCGTGAAATTGCCGAGGCCGATGGCGGGTTGCTCTGCGTGGCGTACGCACCCTCCTCGGTGCCGAACGAACGATTTCGTGTCATGCCCCGGCCGCTCAAAAAGGCCATGATCGACGCTATCGTGCACGGTTACGGTGACGCGGCCCGGCGCATGCAGTCGGCGGGACTGGACGGCGTGGAGATCGTCGCAAGTCACGGCTATTTGCCGTCACAGTTTCTAAATCCCCGCGTCAACCTGCGTGACGATGCCTACGGTGGCGATCTCGACGGTCGTCTACGCTTCCTGCGCGAGGTGATATTCGATATCCGCGCCAAAGTGACGGAAGACTTTGTGGTGGGACTGCGAATTTCGGGATCGGAAGCCGACGAACAGGGCCTGACGGAGGATGAGACTCTCGCCGCGGTGAGCCGTCTCGATGACAGCATCGACTATGTGCACATCACGGTCGGCACGTCCGCCAGCCTCGGAGGCGCCATCCACATCGTGCCGCCCATGACCTTGAAAACCGCCTATGTCGTCCCCTACGCCGCCCGCATCAAACGACAAGCGCGAATTCCGATATTCGTGACAGGCCGCATCAATCAGCCACAAGATGCGGAAGCCGTGATCGCCGGCAATCACGCCGACGTGTGCGGCATGACGCGGGCCCTCATTTGCGATCCCGAGATGCCGAACAAAGCCGCCCGCGGAGCGCCTGAGGATATTCGTGCCTGCATTGCCTGCAATCAAGCCTGCATTGGCCACTTCCACAAGGGATTTCCGATCTCCTGTATCCAGAATCCGGTCAGCGGCCGGGAGCTACGCTTCGGGTCGCTGTCCCCTGCCGCGCGCCGCAAGAAAGTCATGGTGATCGGCGGCGGACCGGCTGGCATGAAGGCGGCGGCGATCGCGGCGGAGCGCGGTCATCACACCACACTATTCGAGATGGAGCGGCGCCTCGGCGGTCAAGCCCTGCTCGCGCAGATGCTGCCCGGACGCGCGGAATTTGGCGGGCTCATCACCAACCTGCAGCGCGAATTAGAATTGGCCGGTGTGCAAATCCACAGGGGCGCACGCGTCGACGCGGCGAGAATCGTGGCCGAAGCACCGGATGTGGTGCTCATCGCCACGGGCGCCAAACCCTACCGGCCGGAATTTCCACAGGAAGGAGCATTGCAGATCGTGGATGCCTGGCAGGTGCTGCGCGGTGAAGGAACAGCGATCGGCCAATCGGTACTGATTATCGATTGGCGCGCCGATTGGATCGGCATCGGCATCGCCGAACACCTGGCGCAACAGGGAAGGTCGGTGCGACTGGCCGTCAGCGGGCCTGCTGCCGGAGAATCCCTGCCGCTCTATGTGCGGGACCATTCCGCAGCGGGACTGCACAAACTCGGCGTCAAGGTACTTACGTACATGCGGCTGTATGGCAGCGATTCGGACAGCGTCTATCTGCAGCACGTCGCCAGCGGCGAGGCGGTGGTCATCGACAAGGTCGATACTCTGGTCCTGTGCACCGGTCACACGCCGGTGGACGAGCTCTCGGATGCACTCGAGACTCTCAATGTCGAGGTTCGGGTCATCGGCGACGCGGCGTCACCGCGCACCGCCGAGGAAGCCATTTACGAAGGACTCAATGTGGCCGCGGAGATTTGACGCCGAGGAAGTCTTGAGTCGTCGATTTCCTCGCCCAGAAACCCGCCGCTTTGATGAGCCCACAATCGCGCGTATAGGCCGCCCTGGGCCAACAGCGAATAGTGATTGCCTTCCTCCGCGATGCGGCCTTTGTCGAGCACGATCAGCCGGTCCATGGCGGCGATGGTCGACANNTGGATAGCAGCTTCGACTTCGCTGTCGAGCGCGCTGGTCGCTTCGTCGAGCAACAGGATGGGGGCGTCCTTGAGCATGACACGTGCGATCGCTATTCGCTGGCGCTGACCGCCGCTGAGTTTGACGCCGCGCTCGCCCACATGAGCATCGTAGCCGGAACGTCCACTCGCATCGCCCAGCGTGACGATGAATTCGTGCGCCTCGGCGCGCTTCGCCGCGGCCACCATGTCGGCATCGCCGGCATCCGGTCGGCCGTAGCGGATATTGTCGCTGACGGATCGGTGTAGGAGCGAGGTGTCCTGAGTCACCATGCCGATTTGGGCGCGCAGACTATCCTGGGTCGCAAGCGCGATATCCTGGCCGTCGATCAGCACCCGGCCCTGCGGTATGTCGTAGAAACGCAGCAACAGATTGACGATGGTGCTCTTGCCGGCGCCCGAGCGTCCGACCAGGCCGATCTTCTCGCCCGGACGAATATGAAGATTGAGATTGTCGATTACTGGGCGCGCCGGGTTTGAGGCGGCGCCATAGGCGAAACTCACCCCCTCGAAGCGTATGTCACCGCGTGTGACGCGCAGCGGCTCTGCATCGGGGCGGTCCACCACGGTGGGGGATCGCGCCAAGGTATTGATACCGTCCTGCACAGTGCCGATTTGTTCGAACAGCGACGCCATTTCCCACATGACCCAGTGCGAGATTCCATTGAGCCGCAGCGCCATGGCGGTCGCCGCTGCGACCGCGCCGACTCCTACCCGGCCTTGAGTCCAGAGCCACAGGGTGACACCGCCCGTGCTCGCGATCAGTCCCATGCTCAGTGCGTGATTGACGATCTCGAAGCCGGTTACCATGCGCATCTGGCGATACACCGTCTGTAGAAACTCGGCCATCGCACTCTGCACGTAGCTCGCCTCGCGTTGAGTATGCGAGAACAGCTTGACGGTCGTGATGTTGGTGTAGGCGTCGGTAATGCGGCCCGTCATCATCGAGCGTGCATCGGCCTGCGCCATGGCNNNNTTGCCGACGACCAGCGCAATCGTGACGAAATAAATGACGATGAAAACCATGATGTCCGTGACAATCATCCACGTATCGCGAACCGCGAGCGCGGTCTGCATGAGCTTGGCCGCGACTCGGCCGGCGAATTCATCCTGATAGAAGCTCAAACTTTGAGCGAGCATGTTGCGATGGAAGTTCCACCGCAGCCGCATGGCGAAATTGCCGGCAAGTGTTTGCTGCTTGAGCAGGCTCTGCAGGACGATCAGCGCAGTGCTGCCGGCAAGAACGGCGGCCAGCAGCATGAGATGCCCGCGCTGCTCAGTCCATAACCGCGCCGGCGCTACCTTGGCGAGCCAATCGACGACGCGGCCCAGAACGCTGAACAGCAACGCCTCGAACACTCCGATCATGGCGGTGAACAAGGTCATCGCTGCGATATAGCGCCGCACGCCCCGGGCGCAGGCCCACAGAAACGCAATAAAGCCCTGCGGCAGCGGCGGCGGCGCGGTGTTCGGATAAGGCGCGACGAGTTTTTCGAAGTAGCGAAACAAGGGACGGACTCCGGCGATCACGGCAAGCGGAGAATCTTACCGCGAATACCCGCTGGGATTCCGTAGTCCGCGCAGCCCGCAAGCCGGCAAACTAGCGTGCAAGGCGGAGCCGAGACCTTCAAATAGTCTTGGTGGTGCCCTCGCCCGGACTCGAACCGGGATGAGCTTTCGCTCAACGGATTTTAAGTCCGTTGCGTCTACCGATTCCGCCACGAGGGCTAAAAAAGCGAAAGTTTAGCAGCTTGGACAGACCCTTACAGGGCGACGCGCTCCGGGGCGGGAACACACCATATGTCGATCGGCCCGCGTCGCCCTCGCAATTCGAATTGCGGTAACTGCAGAAACGGCGTGGGCCCCACGACGGCGCCCGGGGTCGCTGCATTGCTCTCGAGCGCCGCGGCGACCGTGCAAGAGAACAAGACCTCGCCGGCACGAGCCCGGCCACAGAGTCGCGCGGCCACATTGACCGTATCGCCGACCAGCGTGGTCGCCTTATGGCGGGGCGGGCCCAGCACTCCGACGGCGACTTCTCCCAGATGCAGTCCGACGCCGATTCCCGCATCGATCGACAGCTCGCTGTGCCAGCGTGCCGCAATAGGTGCGAAGCCCTGCAACATTGCATGGCCGGCGGCCAGCGCTGCGCGTGCGCCGTTGCCGCTCGCATCATTCATACCGAATCCCGCCATCATTCCATCGCCCGCCATGTGGAATATCGTGCCGCCGTTAGTCTCGGTGGCAGTCACGAGAGTTCGGAAGAATTCATCCAAGAGCGGCACGACGCGGGCCGCAGGAAGGCTCTCCGCAATTCCCGTGTAGCCCCGCAGATCGGCGAACAGCACGGTGACGCGCGCGGTAAGTATCGCAGCCGGTGGCCGAATCCGCGTGACAATCATCGTGGCCGCCTGACGCAATCGAGGACGCCCACGTGGTCGTTGCGTACTCACGCGACCTTCAACGTCGCGTACTTGATATTCGTCGATGACAGCAGTGTGGCAATGGAGTTCATAAGCCGTGTTCGCCCAGGGTCCCTAGTCCAGCAAGACGTATAATCTACAGGCTCGTATCGACAAGGCGCAAGACGGGACGCGCGTGGCTCGGCGGCCAGCGCTCCATCATCAACCGCCTTGTTGATTACGGCGGCAATATGTAATCCCCACTGACAGGCGTATGTTACGTTTTTTCAGCGGCGCCTGAACAACGCGCGCAGGCGGCCGGCCGCGCGATATTGGGCGCACCTGCAGTCGGCGATTTGCTGCCCAGCAAAAATTATTCGAGTGACACGGTCCTGGTCTTTTTGTCGCCGTGGTGTGAGTCTTACCTTGCGACCACGGCCGGTGGTTTCCGCGAATTGCCGCAGCGCCCGTGCGCAGTTCAGCGCCTTAAGCCAAAGTATTCCGAGCGTTTCGAGTGAACGATGTCCCGACCATCCTCATCGCGGATGCCGGCCGACCCTAAGGGCTAGTCAACGAACGTCGGCTTGCCGGCAAAGCCGCCGGCTGCACGCAGCGCGTTCGCGTCCATGAGCTTGCCATCCATCATCACGATCCGGGTATGGCGAAGGTCGCCGATGCGCTTCGACGGGTCGCCGTCCACCAGCACGAGATCGGCGGCCTTACCCACGGCGATGGAGCCCGTGCGAGCGTCCGCGTGCACCAGGCGCGCGGTCTGGATGGTCGCGCTGGCCAACGCTTCCGCCGGTGTAAAACCTGCGCCGACGTAGAGTTCGAGTTCGCGCACCAGTTCCATTCCGGATCCGTCGGTACCGGCGACGATGGGAACTCCGGCCTTGTGCAACACGCCAACGAGCTCACTTAAGCGGGTGAAGCTGGCCCTGAAGTCCGCGCGAGTGACACCAGGCGGCATCACGAAGCCGCCCTGCCGAAAGCCCCGCTCGACGGTCGGCGGCAGTGTGCCGACAAAGGGTGCATAGGCCGGCGAGAGATCGCCGTTTTCCGGTACGTACAGGCTCTCGGCGACGACCAGCGTCGGATCGACCGTGATTTTTCGCTGCGCCATCTTCGCGATCAGGGATTTCATGGGCTCGGCGTCGAGCTTGACGTCCTTGGCGTAGCGGCCCGGCCCCAAAAACCGCGCCATGCCGTTGGACTTGGCCACCACGTCATCAGGCATGGCCTGCATCATGACGAAGTAAATATGTGTGATCTCGTCATAGCCGTCGTCGATGGCCTGCGACGGGCGCATTCCGGCGGGCAGATGACCGTGCACGTGCAATCCCAGGCGATGCGCTTCCGCGGCCGTGGTCCGCACCCAGGCCGGATTGAACGTGCCGTAGAGCTTGATGGCGATGAAGCCATCGGACTTGGCCTTGCGCACGATGGCCAACGCCTCGTCTTGCGAGGTCGCGACGGTCGCCACCTGCGCGGTGTTGGGACCTTTGCCATCGATCAGCACTGATGGATAAACCCGCGGGCTGAGCAGATCTCCTTTCGCCCGGCGCGCGGCGCGCGCCAGCGTCAGAGCATTGATGTTACCCGGATCGCGGACCGAGGTGATGCCGAGCGACAGGAGCGCGGGTCCGCTGGCATCGTCCGCGAAATGCATATGGGAATCCCACAACCCCGGTACGAGCGTCTTGCCGTTGCCGTCGACGATCTGCGCGCCGGGCGGCACCGTGACCTGTGCGGCGGCGCCGGCCAGAGTTATGACGCCCTTGTCGACGACGACCGTTTGATCCTCGGCGAAGTGGTCCCCTGCGAGAAAAGCGCGAACGTGGGTGAAGGCAACGGGGCCGGTCGGCGTCTTGAGCAAAGTTTTGACGAGCGTCGGCGAACGCTTCGCGAGCGCCTCATCTTGGGCCTTCTGAAGCGCCGGCTCCTGGGCTTCGAAACCGCTTCGGATCCATGACAGTGCGCCCACGAGGCCGAAGAACTTACCGGAGTCATCCATCCATATCGGAATGGGCGTGTTCGAGAGGCCAGTGACGGCGTAAGCCGTGACCGTTCTTTTCGCGGCTCCGTCGCCGACGCTCGCCGTGGCGATGGGTTCGGCACGCGCGCGGCCGGCGGGCAATAACGCGAGCGATTTATCGGAAGCGGCGATCAGCCTTTCGGCCAAATCAGCCGTAAGATCGATGGGTCCTCCGAACGCCACATACAGGGCGGGCGCAGCGTAGGCGCTTGACGCGCCATCCACTGGGCTCTTCCACGTCGCCCGGCCGCCGGCGATGACGAAGCTCTCGGCCGCATCCCCGTTCGGCGTGAATCCGCGAATGGTGACCCGGTCGAGCATCCCGTCGCCTCCGGCATGCGAGGCACTGTCGACTTCGAATACCTGGCCGCGCAGCACAATGCTTTCGCGGCCCATCCGCATTCCATCGGATGTCGTCCATCGCGTCGACTCGCCGTGCTTGCCCGCCGTCGATAGAACCGTGAAATGCAGTGCCGCGGCCGGCGGTTTGGCGAGATCCGACACCGGGGTCTGGGCGGCGGCGATGGCCGCTTCAGCTTGCGCCAGCAGCAACGCCGCTAATACGATTGTTATTCTCATAAATCCCCTTGTCATTCCTTAAAACGGATAGTTGATGCCCGTGAACGCGGCAACACCCTCGCTGCCGTAGCCGATATCGACGTATCCAACTACAAACGGCCGCGCGACGCCGCGGAAACCCACACCGTACACATGGTGGAGTTGTTGCAGCGGAATTGTGCTGGTTCGCGAAAATACCCGGCCGACATCGATGAAGGGCGTTACTTCCACGTCGAGATGGGTCGTGACGGCATCCACGGACAGGACCTTTCGGCGCAGCTCGACACTGCTTGAAAAAGAGTCGCGGTCGTAGAACCGTCCTTCGCCAAAGCCGCGCAGCGGCTGTTCGCCGCCCACCTCGCTGTTACCCCCGCCGATGCTGCTGAGAGCCCAGAACGGCACTCGGTGCGAGGTCGGCAGATAGCGCAGAGCCATGTGCGCGGCCAGTGTGGTGTCCTGCGCAATGGGCCAGAATGCGCGTCCATCTCCGCCGGCCTCGCTGTACATGGAATCGTCCAAGATGCCTTGGCGGCTGGACAGACCGCCGTAGGCGATCAATTGCATACCGTGACTGGGTACCGTCAGGTCATCCCGGGTGTCATAAACGATGGATAGGCGATTGAGCAGTTGCTTGTTGGTGCCCACTCCCAGAATTCGGCCGAATCGGCTTTCAAGTGTGGCGATTCTCGCCAATGTCCCGGGAAGCACGTCAACGACTTGCAGGCGCCCAGTGTAGAGAAGCTGCCACGCATGGGTCAGGTTCAGGCCTATCTGCGTCTGCGCTCGTTCCTGTTGGTTGGTGTAGTTCGTCTCAGCGATCGCAGGCGATTCATTGCCGATGCCGTAGAAACGCGGTGTGCCGCTGCGATCGTAGATCAAACTGGAATTGAACGACCACCGCTGCTCGCGCATGCGCCCGCTCTGATACTCGGCGTCGAATTGGCGCTCCACGCGCTCCCTGAGGCCCGCAAGTACCGACCATTGTTCATCTCCGGAAGTAAAGCCATACACGCGTCCGTTCACGCCATAGCCGAAATAAGGGTTGTAATTCACATCGGGCGCGATGATGCGGCGGATCTCGTGATTCTCATCCGTTTGCACCCAGGTCGGAATTACGCCAAGCGTCGTGCCGCTGTTCGGATCGACATCGATCTCCGGCACCGGAATAAACGGCGCAGTCGCTGGATTGAACCACCTCGACAGACCCTTGTCGGGCACGGTAGCCGGCGGCGCGATCGGCCCCGGCGCGGGCGCTTGCGTCGGATCATCCCCGGGCGAAGCCGGCCACGACGGCGTCGCCAGGAGGACGGTGAAAAAAATCATGAGCAGTGGGCCGCGCCCGCGGAGCGCGTACAGCCCTCGGCGGTAATCGATGACATGCTGCATGAATGCGCTAGACGATGGGCCTGCCGCAGCGAGCCAATACGCCTCGAAGATCCCGGATCGGCGGGAACACCTCGTTGTTCCAGTCCGCGCCCTGGGCGTCATAGGCCTTCTGCTCGCATTCCACGATTTCCTTGTCCTCGCGGAAAATATTCTCCGTAAACCAGGTCACGAATGGCCACACCGCGTGAATAATCCCCGGCACTCGCGGTTTCTTCACCGATAAATAACCATAGGTCCGATTGGTGCGCTGCTCGGCGTCCAGCGGCGTATAGGCCAGCCACACATCGAGCACCGGCTCATCGGATGGTTGGATGTCGCGCCCCACCCAGACCTGCAGACTCTGGGTCGGATAGTCGGTACGAATCCGCATATGGTCGGAAAAGTCCTTGCTCGGCTCGCCACGCTTGCGCATCAGGTCCACGATGACGTGCTCGCCCACGGAGGATTTCCCCTCGGTGCGGCTGAAGCTGTATTCGACCTGCGCCCAATCATCGCCGTGCTGTCGGCCTAGACACCTGGCCCTGATCGAGCCCATCTGTTTGCGGTGCATGAACTGGTGGTTCATATCGAACAGGTTCTCGTGCATGAAGGTGTAGTGGCAGGCCACTTCACGGTTCAGCCGCCGAGTCTTGTAGTCTTTGCGCTGCGAGGAGCCCAACCCCTTGGGTAAGCGGCTTTCCGCCAACGTCGCGTCGCCGGGAAAGACGAAGATCAGGCCATCTATTTCGCAAGCAGGGTAGCTCTTCACCCCGGCGGGCAGTCGATCCGTGCCGAGATAAGGCACGTTCACACACTTGCCGTTCCGATTGTAAGTCCAGCCGTGGTAGTGACACTTGAGTTCATCGCCGCTCACGACTCCGAGATGCAAGGGCACCTGGCGGTGGGCGCAGCGATCCTCCAGCGCGAACACTTGCCCGCTTTTGCCGCGATAGAGAACAATGGGCAGGCCCGCGAAGCGGCGACCGAGCGCCTTGCCCACCTTGACCTCTTCAGACCAGGCCAACGGGTACCAGTAGTCGGGATGCGCGCCCACACGGCGCAAATCAAAAGCGTCCGGCGAATTCGCCGCGCAAATGTTGATCAAGTTCGAACTATCTTCCGACATCGGGCGCTCCCATCGGCGATTCGGAGCACGACAGCGGCGCGTCGATGTGCCCCAACGCCAAGTGGAGGCTAGGAGCGGAATCG